>CAYQXD010000027.1:0-23487 GCA_964421315.1 uncultured Thiotrichaceae bacterium
CTCAGTAATTTTGTATGTATGAATATCGCAATCGGCAGCTACGATAAAAACTTAAGGAATATCTATTTGTATCTACTTTTTTATTCAGGCTTCAAGTCAGTAAGTTAAGAGTGTGACAAATTTTTAGGTTAAATTTTCAGGTTGCAACAATAACGCGTACTGCATCCAGGCGTAAATTTGCGGCATCAATAATCTCAGTTAACATTGATAATTGCTTTTCAAAATGACTGATTTCATCGGCACGTATGTTAGGGTTTACATTGGATAATGCTTTTAACCTGTTGATTTCTATTGTTAGTGTCTCTGTGGCATGTTGTTGGGCTTGCTGTAAAACCTTTGTTGATTTCACTTCAGCAAATTTTTCACTGCGCTGTAACATAGCTTTGAGAATTTTTTTCCTGGCCTTAACAATTTTATTACCAACGCCTGTATCGACAAACTGACGGCTGCTGTTAATCATTTCGTGTGTTAACTTGATGTTATGATCGCCGCCGCGTTCATCACAAACTACACGAATCATTGTTGGTGGTAGATAACGGTTGCTTTGTATTTCTTCAATGGGCGCGCTTTCTATAGAAAACAGGCATTCAAGTAAAACACTACCTGCCTGCACAGCTTTATAGTCGGTTGCGGTTACTGAGGTATTGCCCATTTCGTTGCTGATCACCATGTCGATGGCATTGATTGTTAGCGGGTGTTCCCAGGTGATGTAATGTGCGTCTTCAAAACTCAGCGCGATGTTTCTGTCATAAGTGATGGTCATGCCATCATCGCTAAGCCCGGGGAATTGTGTGATCATGTGTTCAGTTGGCTTGATAATAAAACAACCTTCGCTGTGTAATTCAGTATCAATGGCAAAGCAGTCATAAACTTTTTCCATGTAATCGGCAAGCTGTGATTTGTTGTCTTCATGCTCGGCGCGTTGTTTTATGTCCTGCGCAATAGCTGGACGACATGAATTGTATTCCAGTAGGCGGTCACGACCACGCTGCAATGACTGGCTTAATTCCTGATAATGGTTTTTTGACTGGGTGATTAATGATTCGAGTAATTCATTGAAACTGTCTTTTTTATGTGCCGCGTTGAGTGTTTTGTGTAATTCATGCTGTACACGTTTATAAACTGCGTGTCCTGCGGGGCAGGTGTGCTCAAACGCCTGTAGTGCTTCGTGATACCAGCGATAACAGGCTTCCTGTGCGGTGTTTTTCAAATAGGGGACATGGATGCTAATGGTGTTTGTCTGTCCAATCCTGTCGAGGCGACCAATGCGTTGTTCTAACAAATCTGGATTAATCGGCAGGTCGAACAAAACCAGATGATGGGCAAACTGAAAATTACGGCCTTCACTGCCAATTTCCGAACACACCAGTATCTGGCTGCCGGTTTCAAAATCAGCAAAAAAAGCCGCCGCACGATCCCGTTCAACAATGCTCAGGCCTTGATGGAAAGCAGTGGCATGCAGACCGGTTTGGGTTTTAAAGTATTGTGTTATCTCCATCGCGGTGTTTGCATTTGCGGCAATAACCAGAATTTTTTGTGGATGTAATTCGCCACATTTTTTACTTAGCCAGTTAATGCGCGGGTCAATCTGTGTCCAGTGCTGCTGCTCATTCTTCTGGTGCTCCTGCTGCTGGTATACATGTTGTTGGTACAGAAGCTCTGGCTGTAATTGTGTGCAGGATAATTCATCTGCTTCGTTAGGGCCGGGTTGTTGATATTGTGGCTGTTGATATTGGGTGGGAGCTTCCAGCGGGTAAGCATAAAGTTCTCTATCGGGAAAACCTTTAACCGCTGAACGTGTGTTTCTGAATAAAACCCGACCGGTACCGTGTCGATCTAGCAAGTGCTCGACCAGCTCGGTACGTGCCTGATGCGTTGTCTCTGAATGCTGATTTTTGTTTTCTAGCGAGGAATCAACTATAGAGCGCAGCAAAGATAAATTATCACCTTCGGCTATGGTGGTTTTGATTAAGCTGATGTCCTCTGCGCTAAGTGGTTTATTGTTTAATAAATCTTCAATTACCTGTGCATAGGGCTGGTAGTTTTCTTCTTCAGCAACGAATTGCTGAAAATCAGGGAAACGATTCGGGTCAAGTAAGCGTAACCTGGCAAAATGACTTTCCTTGCCTAACTGTTCAGGGGTTGCTGTTAGCAGTAATACACCTTTAGTATGGTAACTAAGTTGCTCAATAACCATGTATTCAATACTGGGTTCTTCGGCTGACCATTGCAAATGGTGAGCTTCATCCACTACCATCAGATCCCATTCGCCCATTACACATTGTTCAAAAACATTGGCGTTACTGACTAAAAAATCAATGCTGCATAAAACAAATTGCTCAGCAAAAAAAATGTTTTCAAAGTTATTGTCGTGCAGCAGATCATCACAACGATTTTGATCAAAAATTTTAAAGTGAAAGTTGAATCGGCGTAACATCTCCACCAGCCATTGATGGATTAATGTTTCCGGAACGACAATTAAAATGCGCTGCGCACGTTCGGTTAAAATTTGATGATGCAATATCAAACCGGCTTCAATGGTTTTGCCAAGACCCACTTCATCAGCCAGTAACACACGGGGTGCGTAACGATTGGCAACTTCATGGGCGATGTATAATTGATGTGGTATTAAGCTTGTGCGGCTGCCAATCAGGCCGTATAAATCGGATTTTGCCAGACGATTTTTGTGATACAGCGTTTGATAGCGCAGTTCAAACCAGTTGTCTTTGTCAATCTGACCATTAAATAAACGCTCAGCAGGGCGGTTTAACTGAATAAAATTATCCAGTTCAGCCTCATCAATTTGATGATGATTACCATCACTGTCAATACCCTGGTAGCTAGTCAGCCCGTGGTTTTCTGTGGTTTCCATAACCGTTATTTTTAATCCTTCATGGTTACTGATGGTATCGCCAATGGAAAATAAAAGTCGTGTTAGCGGGGCACTTTGTCTGGCATAAGTGCGGGTTTCACCGGTTGCCATAAATAATACAGTTAAGGTGCGTTGCTCTACGGTGAGAATGGTGCCCAAACCCATTTGTAGTTCGGCATCGCTGATGCAGCGTTGTCCGGGGATAAATTCAGCCATGTTTGTTGTTTTACATAAATTTTAATTGGTGATATTTTACGGTAAATTCAGCTTAAACCGTATAGTTTTTTGCTCACTACTGTGCCGTTAACTGTTTGAGTGCATCACAGCTTGCTCTACCTGCTTTGCGTTTTTTAAGAATGGCTTTAGACCATTCCCGCTCATTATCTGTATTTACAAAGGCAACGGGTAATTGGTTCACCAGTAAGAGTAAATTGCCGCTATTCAATTTTTCGGTGCGCCAGTTTTTATTGTTCACTGTCAGTGGAACGGTTTCGATAACGGCAATTTTTAGTGCCGGCATTCTATGGCTGAGGCGTTCCACCGTGCCCAAAAATTGACTGGAATGAAAACCACCATTGAGGTGCAGTACCTGTCGTTGAGGGTGATCCTGTAGATGCAGGGTGATTGACTCTGCCATGGTGTCGTCACGCACAGCCTGTGCGGTAAAACTTCGTTCTGACATTTTTTGCATCATTTTGCTCATTTTATCTGCTTTATTGTCATTGGCATCATTATGGGTGCTGCCGTGAGATGGGTTTTTAGTCAGAAAGGAAATGAATTTATCACGGTAGGCACCGGCAGAAATATCAATATCCTGTGCAATATGTTTACGATTTTGTGGCGATAATTTGTCCAGAAAATCAAGCCCAAATTGTCCGACACAGGCTACGATGTTTTTTGGTGCATTGGCGGTAACCACAGGTAATTGATGGTGTTTGGCAAATTCTAGCAGTGGACGATATGACGTTGAGTAATTGTCCCAGGCTCTGGCTTTTTTAATGAGGTGTTTCTCGCCAATTTTTCCTGCCAGGTAATCGTCCACATAGGATTGTGTATCACGCTCAAACTGTTCCATGCTGAGTGTTATTTCAGGATTAAGTTGAGCCATGGCTTCTAACAGCTGCATTTGAGCGAGATGCACACCAGGATGCGTATGCAGTTCACCAAAAAATATCACATCGTAGTCTGCCAGATATTTTGCTACCGAGTTAATATCCTGATCGTTATCAGGGTTGCTGGTTTTTATCCATCTATACTGATAAAGACTACTCATTTTCCTGTCTTGCTGGCCAGTTAGAGCGATGTAGGCTGATAACACGATGCTTATTATCAGTAGAGTTAGCAACCCTCTATATGTTATTTTTGACATGTTTGAATAATTCCATAGAGAGAGATTTGATCTCGGTGAGTGCCGGGCGTTTGGCTAACATACCACGCACTGTATCTTCGGTGAACAATGCACTCATAGGCGACTGCGTGACTGTCCAGCGACCTTTTTCTTCGATTTGAGGGTTTTTCCCGGAGAAAACCAGATAACTGTATTTATGGTAATGCGGTAATTTTCGCGCTAACCCCGGCAAGGCTTCTGCCAGGTGGGTGGCAATAAATGCTCTGGGTAACAAAGCATTACTTTGATTACGGGTGGTTAATGCTATCGAATGGTTGTTGAGAGCTATGTGGATCTGTTTGATGGTAAAACTCTCAGGTTTTACCATTGCCTTATAGCCAGATAGCGCTGGATTTATTTCATCGGCAAAACGGTTTTTCCAGCCAAGGATAATAACAGCCTGATTGTCTGGCAGAGAGTCCATCTCATTATCCCATTTTACTGTCACTTTTTCCGGTCCCATTTGTGTTAAATTTTGAGCAAATGATTTCCAGCCTGTTTTTAGTGCCGGGGGTGATGAGTAGGGCAACACCACCAACAGGCTACGTGCACCAAACAGCTGAGTAAAAGCTGGCGGGGTCTCTGCGATAGCCAGTTTACGAAACAGGTCAAACTCGGGATCAATGTCAATACGCAGCGGACGAGTGCTAAAACGCATTTCGAATAGCTGTTTTTTCTGCGACATGTTGACGAAACGTTGTTGTGCTTTTTTCTCACCTTCAAGAGTTATTGCAACAGGAATTTTTAAATGATAAATCTCATTAGCCTGAACCTGTTTTAACTCAAAGCTGAGATGATAGTCATCACCGCGTTTTATTACTTTGTTTTGCTTAAGTTTTAGATTGGGTGCACCGGTTCTTTCAAGCCATTGCTGGAAAAAATGATCGAGTTTTAAACCCGATGTTTTTTCGAAGGCTTTTTTTAAGTCATCAAATGACGCTTGTTGAAATTGGTGCTTGTGGTAAAACTTTTGTAAGGACTGGATAAATAATTCATCCCCCATTTTTTGCCTTAGCATATGAAACAGCATCATGCTCTTGCCGTAACCCACAGCAGCCGTTGCGCTACTGTGCCGACCGCGAAACTGGTTTAATGGAAAATCACGGCCTTTTGCTGCATAGTCCCGGTATTTTTGTAAGCTCTGCAAGCGGTAGTCAGCTGCCTTGCCCCGCTGCTGCTGGATCAGGTGATCGGCCAGATAGGTTGTTAGCCCTTCGCTCCAGTTGCCCGAGGAGAAGTCGACAAATACACCGTTGCCCCACCAGTTGTGTAAAATTTCATGCGGAAAAGAGGTATATAAAATAAAGGGAAAACGAATAACCCTCGAACCCAGTAAAGTAAAGGATGGCATGCCATAACCGGTTTCCCAGAAATTTTCGACCAGGGCAAATTTTGCATAGGGATAAGAGCCGAGTAATTGTTCATACATGGGTATAAAGCGGGCGGTGGCATCCAGATATTTTTCTGCCAGTTTTTCATCGGCCTGGCGTAAAAACACCTGACCGATGATATTGCCTGTTTTGCGACTATATTCAGTAAACTGCGCAGCAATGAGATAAATTTCTTCCTGCGGTGATGAGCTGCGCCAATGGTCTATGGTGATGTCATTTATGCTTTCATGTTGAATCTGTGTACCCTGGCCCTGGCTAACTGATTTCCAGCCGGAAGGTAATTCAACACGCATGTTAAAGCGCAAGTAGGGGTATTTTTTGAACTGCACAAACCAATGGCTACTAGCAGCCAGAAAAACACCTTCTGTTGATATGAGTCCGGGCGTACTTCTGGCACCACCTGCCTGTTCCTTGCCATAGGTTTCAAGCGGATGATCTATGCGTCCTTGATACTGTAAAGTGAAACTATTTAGCTGTTGTGGCAGATGCAGCTTAAACAGTCTGTAAAGTCGATTGGTCGTCGTTTTTAAGGGCGTTATTTTGACTTCCGTCGTACTCGTTTCAGGTTGCAGGCTCGCATGCAGTGAAAAAATAATTTCTCGTGGTGCGCCAGCAGGCAAGGTGATTTTATCTTCAACATAAAGGTATTGCTGCTGAGGATTGAGGCGAATATTTAGCTCGTGTTCAACTACCAATTGAACTGCTTGAGGTTGAACTGCCTGAGCTTGAACTGTCAGAGAAGAGTTGGCTAATAAGAGTACGGCAATGGTTAATAGTAATCGGATAAACAATGGTTTCACCGGCTTAATATCTTCTGAATGAGTCAGAAGCTCCCTGCTTTTTAAAATGTTGTTTTGTTAACTTAAACACCACAGGACTTAATAATATCAGCGCTATCAGGTTAGGCAGAGCCATTAGTGCATTTAATGTGTCCGCCACTAACCATATAAACTCCAGGTTTGCAGTGGCACCAACAGGTACCGCTAAAATCCATAAAACTCGAAACGGTTTTATGCCGCGCTCACCGATTAAATATTCGACACATTTCTCACTATAAAAGCTCCAGCCAAGGATGGTGGTAAAAGCAAAAATACTGAGACCGATGGTGACGATGTAACTGCCCACACCGGGCAAAGCCGATTCAAAAGCAGCAGAAGATAAACTTGCGCCCGTTTCTCTCTGTGACCACACACCGCTAGAAATAATAACTAAACCGGTAATAGAGCAGATAATCAGAGTATCAATAAAGGTACCAAGCATGGCAATGCTGCCTTGTTGCACCGGGTTATTCGTGGCAGCGGCAGCGTGTGCGATGGGGGCGCTGCCTAAACCCGCTTCATTGGAAAAAATCCCACGTGCTACGCCAAAGCGAATCGCCGCCCATACCGCTGCAGCAGCAAAACCACCTGTGGCAGTGATAGGAGTAAATGCATGGGTGAAAATTAGTGAGAATGTGTGTGGCAATGTTTCTATATTGATAATCAAAATAAACAAACCGGCAACAACATTAAAGGCCCCCAAACGATGCCATTAATGGAGGAGATCAGATCAGTTAAAAATTGCATGTGATTTTATTATTAGTGATGGTGGTAAATGGTTGTAGCTTACAGATTATTTTTTTATTTGTACGAATTCGGGTAAGCTGTTATGTCCATCCTTAGGTTCGTGAACGCCACATCCATGTGCCACTGCTCCATGGATGGGCGGCCATGTTTGCATTGTGGTGTATGGAGCCATGGAAGGCGGTGCGATTATGTACAGGATGTATAGTATTTCGCAAAGAGCCATGGAAGGCGGTGCGATTATGTACAGGATGTATAGTATTTCGCAAAGAGCCATGGAAGGCGGTGCGATCATTTGACCTGTTTTTTTTGGAAAATTAAACAATAACACTGAAAAGGTTTTAAATGTCATTAGAAGTATTATTTGGCTGGATTGCTTCCATACTGGTTACGCTTATCCTGGTGCCACAAATTATTAAAGCACTGAAAACACGACATACCGATGATATCTCTATGCAAATGCTTTTATTATCTGTATCTGGCAATGCTTTTTGGGTTGCGCATGCCGCTATTAGCCAGAACATACCTTTGTTAGTCGGTGCCAGTTGTATCAGCATAATGAGTATTGTGCTGATTGTTTTTAAATATAAATATGATACAAAATAATCCCGTGGATACACCTGTGTTATATAGCTTTAGACGTTGCCCTTATTGTATGCGGGCGCATATGGCTCTGAAATACGCTGGTTTAAAAATCGAGCTGCGCGAAGTTGATTTAAAAGCCTTTCTGCCACAGTTACTAAAAATATCAACTAGCAACACGGTTGTTTATCTTTAAAGTGCAATCTGATAATGGTTTTTAAAATAACCAATGCTCTGGAAAGTGAGCGGAAAATAACGCAGTCAGTCATTCAGGTCATTGCGTTATTAGGCATGTATAACGCAGAACTCGCTCGCATACTGGGGCAGCAATGTGGCGATATAGGTGAATTAACTTCTGGCCAGCGCTGTATAAAGAAAGACTCTGAAACCTGGAGGAGAGCGGCACTTTTTATTGATACCTATAATCAGTTGTTTGATTATTTTAAAGGTGACGGTGTTGCTATGTACCACTGGATGCGGGCGCATAATGAACATTTACACGGCACACCACATTTCCTCATTGTTGATGACAAAAAATTACAGGTCATACATGACTACCTTCTGCTGGCAAATAAAACACGATGAGTTGTTATATTTTTTTTCGTTGCCAACCCATGTCTCTACGAGTTAACGGGACAGCAGTAGTTTTTTAGAGCTTGTCTAAAACACTTAAAAGGATGGTTTTGTACAGACTATAGTCAATATGAATCATCGTTTACATTCGTTAAAATCCGCAGTTTTAACTTTGAAGCAGTTTTTGCTTATAGAGCCTCACCCAGTAATACTGAACCTGTATAATGCCCCGCATATTAAATACGTTGGAGAATATTGTGCAGTCTGGTCCAAGAGAAATCGTTACCCCATTTCGTCCTATTCCACTGGATGTGCCTGAAGGTATGGCACAAAATGAATTTTTTAACAGCACAGAAAATTTAAATGACCTGTCAAATAACAACGGGCTGTTAAAAAATTCAGAAAATTTATTAATGTATCGAAAAGCACTGGGTCACAGCAACGAGTTTGATACCTCTATTATTTATAACACCTCAAATTCAATACTTGATCCACTGGGCAGACCGGTACGTCGCACTCAGGTTCCTGAGCAAACCAAAAAAACCTGGAACCGGATGAATCAGATTATTATTGATTTTATGATTGAACAATATCCCGATCCTGATGAAGCGTTGATACTTGCTGGTGAAGCCAGCCTGGATGCCACCTGGCCATTAACCTCTCCCGGCGTACCCAGTATTCGTATGTTGCATAATCATTTTATTGTGTTTAATAAAAAAGCGTTACGTGAAGCAGCTTTTGCAGACGTGGATAACCCGAACCTGACCGATGGTGGTCAACACAGTTTATTTCAGGCCTATATGCGTGATGTTTATAGTGAGTTTTTCTCATCACTGGATTTCACGATTTTGAAACAAACCAGCAAAGGCTCATCCAAAATTGAATTAACAGGCTATCCGCAGGGCTTGCCAAGCTGGAAGGTTCAGGGCGGTGCGGATGCATTGAGAGATATTCGTTTCTGGCAGGAGTATGATCAGATTTTAAAAGGATTCATAGATTTTTACCGTGCATTTTTTACCCAGGTATCAACACGCAATGCGCCGGTGCCGGAAGGTTCCTATTTTCCTGAGCAAATTGAAAGTATTCTGTTGTTTAATAACGATTTTATGGCATCAGCAAAAAAGGTAAGAGATCAGTGCATTACCGATGCAAAATACGCCAATGCTATTCGTTGGCAGCCTGCATTCAAACAACTGATTTACCGAAATGATGAAGGTGATTTAATTGTCACCATCAGTCAGAACTCGATTGGTAACGCAATTACAGAGTTACTGGGTGTGGTGGTCAAGCGTGTTCCAGATGCACAAGCGTATGAAGAAGCTGAGCCTGCACTAATCGAGAAGTTACTGGAGGTTAGAAGCCGTTTGATAAAGGCAGATTTGGGTGAGGGAATAGAAACGCCTTATTGGTCGGCTTAGGTGTATAAGCCTGCATTTTATCTGACAGGTAGAGCTGGCTTTGAGTAGTGGCACAAGGATGTGCCGTTTGCGAACCAAAGGACGGAAATGACTGGTTTCGACACAAAAGAGAAGTTGGCAGTCGGCAGTAAAAGCAAAACCATAGTTTGTGCTACACAGCCTGCGGCTTTTAGGTTATTTTGTTTTTAACTGCAAACTGATAACTGCCGACTGCCAACTTCTCTTAATGACCGTACTCAGTCATTCACTTGATGAGTGATTCTGATACGCTTTATCAGGTCAGGCCTGAGTTATTACAGTTTAGGTTTTATTTTTTGTGCTAAAAATTTTACAGGTGAGTCCACTATAATCAAAAGATGATGATAGATTCCAAATATACAGCTGTTGCCGGTTATGGCTGCGAAGATGTCGATCCGCGTGGTTTTGTCAGCCTGATGGATTTATATGAAAATAACTATCTGCGTTTACGCCGCTTGATTCCTGATTTGTCTGCGCTGCCTGACAGGGCAGTGTCGCGTGTACCGGGTTGTTTAAGTTTGCATGTGAGCATACTGGAGCGCACAAAGTTCACTACTACATTATGTTTAACCTATTTTTTCGAAGAGGGTGAGCGTGGTATGGAAGAGCCGGCATTAACGATTCGCGTTTATCATGATGCTAATCAGGTCGAAGTACTCACGGGTCATCTTCATCATGGGCGGCAGCGATTTGACCACATTTCAGAGAAAGCAATAAAAATAAAATGGAAATTAAATCGTTTTCTGTATAAGTGGTTGGGTTATTGCCTGTATCTTGGCCATTCATTTAAAACGTTGAAGGTCAAGCACAACGCCAGTAAATCACCATCAAATTTAATTGTTATATGAGAGCTTTACATGAGCAGTGCCACATAGCCTGCCCCGGACATGATCTGGGAGATGTGGCGAATCAAAGTGCTTTGTGCGAAGCTCTCATATCGTATTAAATATCCGACCACATCCGTAATAAATTAACGTAACCATTACTGAGCTGCTCAAGCTCTTCAGAATCAGGCGATTTTTGTATTAAGCCTTCACGTGCCTGGCTTAGATTGTATAAAATTTCACGCCGGGCAGGATCGCGTATTGTGCTTTGTAACCAGGTGACGGCTACCAGGCGCTCACCCCGAGTCACTTTTGCAACCTGATGGGTGCTTGATGAAGGATACAGCACTGCATCCCCTGCATTTAGTTTGATTTTTTGCTCGCCAAAAGCCGTGCTGATAATCAGTTCACCACCGTCATAAGCATCCGGCTCATTTAGAAAAAGTGTGATGGAAATATCAGAGCGATAACGTTGATTTGCAGGGCCCATTACCGGATCGTCAACATGCTTACCATAGTGCATGCCTTCGGTATATTTGGCGTAATAGGGCGCGGCAATTTTTGCCGAAAATGCGGTAGCAATATAAGTTGGGTTTTGTATCAGTTTACCCATTAACAGATTATTTAAACGTTGCATCTCTACATCGGAAATAAACATCTCATGATTATTTTTTACCCGCCTGGCTTCGCTGCCGGCAGAAATGGTGCCTTCATGAAAGTTAGCGGTAGCCATCAGATCAGCAATAACACTGATGTCCTCTTTATTTAGTACTTTAGGAATAGTAACAAGCATAATCTCACGCAGTAAGTTCTAGTATAATTGGCGGTAAATTTTAGCAGAGAAAGGCTTTAACAGGAGATTAGGTTATGAAATTAAATATCATCGTTGATGGACGTACCAATGCATTTGAAGTGCCTGATAAACTGCTTGTTGAAGCCAATGATTTTTTCGAGAAGTTAGATGCAGACATGGATAAAGGCTGGCAAATGAGCCGTGACTGGGTTGAGAAACCAAACGCAGAGCAGCGTTGCCAGATTGCTGCCGATAAAATATTAACCGCTATTGATACCGATAATGAAAAATTACTGATGATGATGGCTGCCTATATTTTACATACCATGCCAGGGGTGAAATCAGTCAATATCGATGTTACTGGTGATATGAATGAAACTGATATTATTATGGAGCATGAGTCTGTGCGTCCTTTAGGGCCAATTTTTAGTTAACCTAACCTACCTTAATAGCTACTAATCCATGCCTCTAGTAGTTGACGGAGCAGCAGTGTTCTGAATTGCTGACAGAATGTTGTATTCATTGAAAAAAACACTAATCAGTGTATAATGCGCGCTTCATTTTTTGCCTGCTGGTTTTGCCTGCTGGTTTTGCCTGCTGGGGGTTGACGTAAGCTCATAGTAGATTGTAGTACCTGGCCAGCAACTGTCTTGAGAATCAACTTTATTGTCTATGAGAGTGACGCATGCTGAATAAAATCTTCCCCTTTTTAAACTGGATTGGTGAGTTAAAAGATCCTAATGTACTGCGTGCTGACATGTTAGCGGGTTTAACAGTCGCGTTAGTATTAATACCGCAGTCAATGGCTTATGCAACACTTGCCGGTCTGCCGCCAGTTTACGGTCTGTACATCGCTTTTGTTCCGGTTTTTATCGCTGCACTCTGGGGCTCGTCTCGCCAGTTGGGTACCGGCCCTGTTGCGGTTGTGTCAGTGATGACAGCAACCATGGTGATACCTCTTATTGATCCTAACTTAATCGTAGGCTCAGAAGAATTTCTAGCTCAGTATATCCCTTTAGTTCTGTTTTTAACTCTGTTGGTGGGTTTGTTTCAATTTGCACTGGGTGCATTTCGCCTCGGCGCTATTGTTAATTTTTTATCGCATCCGGTTATTGTTGGTTTTACCAGTGCTGCGGCACTGTTTATCGGCCTAACCCAGATTTCCAAGATATTCGGTGTTGAAATGCCCGGTGGTGCCAGTGACCATTTCATCACGGTACGAATTTGGGGTGTGGTGCAAAACCTGGTTGATACGCATTTACCAACTTTACTGATGGGCAGCTCGGCTATTATCATTATGCTGGGTCTGAAACGTTATGTACCAAAAATCCCCGGGGTTTTAGTTGCGGTTGTGTTAACAACAGTGGTCAGCTATGCCATTGGTTTTGAACAAATGGGTGGTGCTGTTGTTGGTAGTATTCAGGGCGGATTACCGAGTTTTACTGTGCCGGGATTCAATCTTGAAGCTTTATCAGGTTTATTTATCAGTGCCATCATCATTGCTTTAGTTGGCTTTATGGAAGCAGTGTCGATAGCCAAGGCAATGGCGGCGAGAACGAAAGATCGCATTGATGTTAATCAGGAACTTATGGGACAGGGTCTGGCGAATGTTGCTGGTAGTTTCTTCCAGTCGTATCCTGCATCCGGTTCGTTTTCACGCTCGGCGGTAAACATTAACGCGGGCGCAAAAACGGGTTTCTCTTCGGTCGTTACTGCAGCTATTGTGGTTGTTACCTTATTATTCCTTACACCTTTACTGTACCACATGCCAAAAGCAACACTTGCAGCGGTGGTTATGGTGGCAGTATTTGGTTTAATTAATTTAAAAGCTGCTAAACATATCTGGGTTACCAATAAACCGGATGGCGTTGTGGTGCTGGTAACATTTGTGGCAACGATTGCATCTGCGCCAAAACTTGATCACGGCATTATCATTGGTGCGGTTCTGGCGATTGTTCTGTATTTGTACCGTACCATGAAACCACGTGTTGCCATATTAGGCCGTTATAAAGATGGTACCTTGCGTGATATCGAAATCAACAAAGACCTGCCAACAGATAAAAACATTATTGCAGTGCGTTTTGATGGTTCATTGTATTTTGCCAATGTTTCTTACTTTGAAGATACTATGTTAAAAGCCGTAGCGACTTATCCTGATGCTAAATATTTGCTGGTGGTTGGCGATGGCATTAATCAACTGGATGCAACGGGTGAAGAAGTGTTGCACCACCTTGTTGAGCGTTTACATGCAAATGGTATGACGGTGGTGTTTAGTGGCTTGAAACGACAAATTTTTCTGGTCATGAAGGCTAGTGGTCTGTATGAAATTATTGGTGAGCAAAATATTTTTTCTAATGAAGATTTTGCTCTGGATGAAATATACAAACGCCTGGAACTGGATGCGTCAGGTGATGCCTGCCCATTAAAGCGTCAGCCTGAACCAATATCGGTGTAATTATTTGTATAAATCTGATAGATAATCGTTTTTAAAAATACATAAAGGCATTTTCACCACAGAGAGCACAGAGAACACAGAGAAAATTTTTTTATAGCTATATGCATCACAGGTGCATATGTATAAAAAACTCTGTGCTCTCTGCGTTCTCTGTGGTGAAAATGCCTTTTTGTTTTTTTAGGGTTTAAATATACCTAAAGAAGCAATTGCTTATATATTTAGTTGTTACGTGTTGCTATCATACGCACTTTTTTCCCACGCCAAAACCACCGAGGGTCGCGTATGTTCGATTTGGGTTGCCAGAATCGTGTTTGTTATCAAAATGAAGTTCTTTCCGGTTTAACCGTTGCCCTGGCACTGGTACCAGAAGCCGTAGCGTTTTCTTTTGTTGCCGGCGTTGAGCCTCTGGTCGGCTTATATGCGGCGTTCATGGTGGGTTTGCTGGCGGCTATTTTTGGTGGTCGCCCTGGTATGATTTCCGGTGCCACCGGTGCCATGGCGGTGGTAATGGTGGCGCTGGTGGCGCAGCACGGGGTTGAATATCTGTTTGCTGCAGTGGTATTAACGGGTCTCATTCAAATTATGGCGGGCATTTTCCGCCTTGGTAAATACATTCGTATCGTACCGTATCCAGTGATGCTGGGTTTTGTTAATGGTCTGGCGATTGTGATTTTTCTTGCTCAAATACCGCACTTTCAGACACCCGGCAGTAATGAGTGGCTTGCGGGTCAGGACTTGTTGACTTTCGGCGGTCTGCTTGTGTTGACACTGGCAATTATTTATCTTCTGCCTAAATTTACCACTATTTTTCCAGCTGCACTGGCTGCTATAGTCGTGGTCTCGCTGGTGGTTATTGGGCTGAATGTAGATACCAATACAGTGGGTGACCTGGCTTCCATTAAAGGTGGTTTCCCGACATTTCATATTCCGGAAGTCGCTTTTAATTTGGAAACATTAAAAATCATTCTGCCGTATTCAATCATTCTGGCGGCTGTGGGTTTGATTGAGTCCTTGTTAACCATGAGCCTGATTGATGATATTACCGGCACTCGTGGTCGTGGTAATCGCGAATGTGTCGGTCAGGGTATTGCCAACTCAGTCACTGGCATGTTTGGCGGTATGGGTGGCTGCGCGATGATCGGCCAAAGCATGATAAATGTAAATTCAGGTGGGCGACAGCGTTTATCTGGTATTTCGGCTGCCTTATTTTTACTGATTTTTATTATGTTTGCTTCCGACCTGATTGAAATCATTCCCATGGCGGCACTGGTTGGGGTGATGTTTGTGGTTGTGTTCGCGACTTTTGAATGGTCCAGCTTTCGTATTATGGGCAAAATTCCAAAAACAGATGCATTTGTATTGATTCTAGTTTCGGCTGTTACGGTGTTTACCGACCTTGCTATTGCTGTTGTTGTTGGTGTTATTGTTTCAGCGTTATTTTTTGCCTGGGAACATGCCAGTCACATCAACGTAAAAAGTTATGATGATAAAGACGGCTCCAGAGTCTATGAATTAAATGGTCCCTTGTTTTTTGGATCGGTGAAAAATTTCCTTGATCTGTTTTCACCTGCTGATGATCCCGATGATGTCATTGTCGAGTTTCAGAATTCGCGCGTAGCTGATCACTCAGCCATTGAAGCCATTGATAACCTCGCTGAAAAATACATAAAGGCCGGCAAGAAATTACACCTGCGCCATCTTAGCCCGGAGTGCGCAGAATTGTTGACTAAAGCGGGTGACCTGGTTGAAGTGAATGTAATGGAAGATCCTACATACCATGTGGCTGATGATAAATTGTCATGATGAGAAATAATAAACTATGAACAAACTGAAGGACGAAGACAAAGCTGTCGCTAAGCCAGGAGCTATTAATCTGAAACAGATTGTCGGTGCAACACTCTTTACTGCACTGGCAATTTTTTTATCCACTGTGGTACCGAGCATCCAGATCGCCTGGGTTATGGCTATTTTAATGCTAACTATTTACCTTTTTGCTTTTGAAGTGGTCGGTGTTGATGTGGCTGCCATTTCTATTATGGTGCTGTTGGGTCTGAGCACACTATTGGCACCGTTCATGGGGCTTGAACAGGGGCTGCTGGATAATAAATATCTATTTTCCGGTTTTGCTTCTAACGCAGTGATGTCTATCATCGCGGTGATGATTATCGGTGCCGGTCTTGATCGAACTGGTGTGATGAGCAAAGTCGCGGCGTTTATTCTGAAAACGGGTGGCACTAGCGAGAAACGAATCATTCCTATTATTTCAAGCACTGTTGGTTTTATCTCGTCATTTATGCAAAATGTGGGTGCAGCAGCTCTGTTTTTGCCGGTGGTTGCTCGTATATCTGCACGTTCAGGGCTGCCCATGTCCCGCCTTCTTATGCCGATGGGGTTTACCGCAATTTTGGGTGGTACCATGACGATGGTAGGGTCGAGTCCGTTAATTTTACTCAATGATTTGATTCTTACCTCGAATACGGCACTTCCTGAGGCTCATCAAATGGATGCCTGGAGTTTGTTCTCGGTCACGCCAATTGGTGCGGCATTAATTGTTACCGGTATCCTTTATTTTGTACTGGCCGGACGTTTCGTTTTGCCAAAAACAAAAAGTAAAAGCAGCGCGGTGGGTTCGGCCTCAATGGCTTATTTTCATGATGTATATGGTATTAATTATACGGTTAACGAAATAGCGGTTCTTGATGGTAGTGATCTGATTGGTAAGGAGTTGGATGCCATAGAAACCACACACCGGGTGCGAATTATTGCCAGTAAATTTCAGGGAGAAGAGGTACGGATTGGTCCTGGTACGATGGCGCGTGATACTCAGGTTAAGAAGGGTATGGTATTGGGTGTGGTTGCTGATCCGGTTAATCTTGACCATTTCGTGGAAAAATACAATTTAAAAAAACGTAGCCAGCTACGTAGTTTTGCTGAATCATTGTCACCTATTAAATCAGGTATTGCTGAAGTTGTTATACCGCCTGGCTCAAGCTTGATAGGTAAAACAGCCCGTGATGTGTGGATGCGAAAAACCTATGGACTTGCCATGGTTGGTTTGCATCGTGATGGTGAAACCATGCGTGAAGGCGACAATATCCGCAATATGCCTTTTCATACAGGTGATACGCTGGTGGTACACACCGCATGGAATGCATTGGAACGTATTGAGAAAGATCGCGATTTTGTGGTGGTTACTACGGAATACCCGCGTGAGCAGAAAATGCGCCCGCATAAAATCCTACCAGCCGGTTTTTTCTTCTTCCTTGCCATTTCTATGGTTCTGTTCACCGATATTAAACTTTCAGTTGCACTGCTGACCGGCGCAATAGGCATGATTTTATCCGGCGTGTTAAAGATGGAAGAAGCCTACCAGGCAGTCAGCTGGCAAACCGTGTTTTTACTGGCATCACTGATACCGCTGGGTTTGGCGGTGGAGACTAGCGGCACCGCAAAATGGATTGCAGATCAGGTTCTGTATGTGGTGGGTGATATGCCAATTTGGGTAATCCAGGCCGCAGTAGCCATATTGGCCACCTTCTTTACCCTGGTGATGTCCAACGTCGGTGCAACGGTATTATTAGTACCATTGGCAGTGAATATTGCGATTGGAGTAGGCGCTAATCCAGCTGTTTTTGCACTCACAGTCGCACTTGCCACATCAAACTCTTTTATTATTCCAACGCATCAGGTTAATGCTTTGATTATGGGGCCAGGTGGTTACCGAGTGGCTGATTTTATGAAAGCGGGCGGTATTATGACCATTTTGTTTTTGGTAGTGATGTTGGGGATGATGAACCTGGTTTTTTAGCTTCTAGCTAAATTTCTACATAGAAATATGAATCCTGCAGCAAGTGGCTCATGCTTGTCCATCCTTTGGTTCGTAAACGCCACATCCATGTGCCACTGCTGCAGAATGTCACTCGTTTCCACACTCCTGCGTGGAAACGAGAGAGACTTGAGACCCAATTCAGGGTAATATTCCGTCTTAAAATTTTCAGATCCGGTGGTTTTTTCAGATTGCCTGGTGTGACACATCATAATTATAATCTTTAGAAGTCAGACCTAAAAATGCAGATATTCATTGGCTCGCCCGCACTTTCAAATTTTCGTCAGGAAAAGTTATTTAATCAAATTCAGGCAGTCTTGCCGGAGATTACTCAACTTACGGCACATTTCGTGCATTTTGTTGATGAGGACAAAAAATTAAATGATGAAGAAGTTACCGTTCTGGAGAAACTGCTGCATTATGGTCCGCAGCAGTGGCACAAGGATGTGCCGTTAACGAACCAAAGGATGGAATTGGCGGAAGTTTCCGTCCTTAGGTCCGTAAACGGTGCATCCATGCACCACTTCTCAAGCGAAGGTCACTTGTTTCTGGTTGTACCTCGCGCCGGTACAATTTCACCCTGGTCTTCCAAAGCAACCGATATTGCTCACAACTGCGGTTTGCAGAATGTGAATCGGATAGAGCGTGGCGTGGCTTACCATGTTCATTATAGCGACAGTGTTAAATGGAATGAGACACAGCAGCAGGCGGTTGCGGATTGTCTGCATGATCGGATGATAGAAATGGTTCTTAATGCACTGGATGCTGCGAGTTGTTTGTTTGATCATCATCAACCCGCTGCCGGTGAAACAATTGATATTTTTGGCAATGGCAAAATGGCATTAACTGAGGCCAATCAACGCCTGGGCCTGGCGCTTTCCGATGATGAAATTGATTACTTACTCGAGCATTTCAGTGCAATAAAACGTAACCCGATTGATGCCGAGCTAATGATGTTTGCACAGGCGAATTCTGAACATTGCCGACATAAAATTTTTAATGCCGACTGGGTGATTGATGGTGAGGAGCAGGATAAGTCACTGTTTGGCATGATCCGAAATACCTATGAATTGCATTCGGAAGGTGTATTAAGTGCTTACAGCGATAATTCCTCGGTTATTGCATCACATAAAGCAAAACGTTTTATAGCAGATAGCGAAAGCCATCAATATGGTTATTCAGATGAGCATATTGCGATTTTGATGAAGGTGGAAACGCATAATCATCCTACCGCTATTTCACCGTTCCCTGGTGCAGCAACCGGTTCCGGAGGTGAAATTCGAGATGAAGGTGCGACCGGGCGTGGTTCTAAACCCAAAGTGGGGTTAAGCGGTTTTTCAGTTTCTAATTTAAAAATACCGGCATACCCACAACCCTGGGAAACCGATTACGGAAAACCCGAACGTATCGTTTCCGCGCTGGATATTATGCTGGAAGGGCCGATTGGCTCGGCGGCATTTAACAATGAGTTTGGTCGTCCAAATATTGCAGGTTACTTCCGTACCTTTGAAGAAAAAGTTGCCGGCACCAATGGTGAGGAAGTGCGTGGTTACCACAAACCCATTATGCTGGCTGGCGGTTACGGCAATATACGTGAACAGCATATTGAGAAACTGCAACTGCCCGTAGGCACACCGATTGTGGTGCTGGGTGGTCCGGCCATGTTGATCGGTCTGGGTGGAGGGGCGGCATCATCAATGGACAGCGGTGCCAGTGCTGAAGATCTGGATTTTGCCTCAGTGCAACGCGGCAACCCTGAAATGGAACGACGTTGTCAGGAAGTGATTGATGCCTGCTGGTCACAGCAGGACAACCCGATTTTGTCGATCCATGATGTCGGTGCCGGTGGTCTGTCCAATGCTTTACCAGAGCTGGTTTATGACGGTGGCCGTGGTGCCGAATTCGAATTACGTGAAGTGCATAATGATGAACCGGGCATGACACCAATGCAAATCTGGTGTAATGAATCGCAGGAGCGTTATGTGATTGCGGTTGACCCGCAACGCATTGAAGATTTCAAAAAACTGTGTGAACGCGAGCGTTGCCCTTATGCCATTTTAGGTGACACCACAGCAGAGCAAACACTGAAAGTACACGATCGCCATTTTGAAAATTATCCGGTGGATATGCCGCTGGATGTGTTGTTAGGCAAACCTCCCAAAATGTTACGTGATGTAAAACGGCTGGTGGTGGAACATCCTGCATTAGACACACACGCAATTGATATTACCGAAGCTGCATTTAATGTCTTAAGACTACCTTCGGTTGCGAATAAATCATTCCTTATTACCATTGGCGACCGCAGTGTGACAGGCATGGTAACACGTGACCAGATGGTTGGCCCCTGGCAGGTGCCGGTCGCTGATGTGGCCGTAACCACCACTTCCTATGAAAGTTACTGCGGTGAAGCCATGGCGATAGGGGAACGTACGCCGATTGCCTTACTTGACGGCCCGGCATCGGCACGTATGGCGATTGCGGAAGCCATCACCAATATAATGGCAGCGTCCATAACAAAATTATCCGATATAAAACTCTCCGCAAACTGGATGGCACCGGCTGGGCATCCAGGTGAGGATGCGGTTTTATACGACACCGTAAAAACCGTCGGTATGGAAATCTGCCCGCAACTCGGACTGACCATTCCGGTGGGTAAAGACTCCATGTCGATGAAAACCGTGTGGCAGGATGGCACCGAAAACAAATCGGTTACCGCGCCCCTGTCATTAATTATTACCGCTTTTACCCCGGTAAACGATGTACGCAAAACCTTAACTCCGCAAATCCGCACCGACATAAAAGACACCGGATTGTTGTTGATTGATCTGGGTTTTGGCAAAAACCGTTTGGCAGGTTCGGCATTAGCACAAACCTGCAAACAACTTGGTGATGTGCCGCCGGATGTGGATGATGCGCTGCAATTAAAAGCCTTCTTTGATGTGTTCCAGCAGTTGAATAAACAGGGCAAAATTATTAGCTGGCATGATCGCTCTGACGGCGGCCTGTTTGCCTGTCTTTGTGAAATGGCATTTGCCGGGCATTGCGGTTTGGATATTCAGCTCGATTCAATGTTGCTTGATGTCGGCAATGATACCAGCGGTGATGCCGTGTCGGTTTTATTTAATGAAGAAATCGGTGGTGTGATACAGATTCGCTGCGATGACCTCGATGCTATTGAACAGGCATTTTCGCAAGCCGGTTTGTCTGCGTGTTTGCATGAACTAGGAAAAATTAATGAGGATGATCAGGAATATGATCAAATCAGCATCAGCAATAAAGGATTTGCGCTATTTTCTGCCAGCCGGGAATCCCTGCAACAGGCATGGAGTGAAACCAGTTACCACATGCAACGTCTTCGTGATAATCCGGCATGTGCGCAGCAGGAATTTGATGCTATTACCACGGAAAATAAAGGCTTAAACGCACGTTTAAGTTTTGATCTTAATGAAGATATTGCCGCGCCATATATTACCAAAGGTATTAAACCTAAAATAGCCGTATTACGTGAACAGGGCGTTAATGGCCAGCTAGAAATGGCCGCAGCCTTTAATCGCGCTGGTTTTAATAGCATTGATGTTCACATGAGTGACATTATTAATGGTCATGTGAATTTGACCGATTATAAAGGACTGGTTGCCTGCGGTGGTTTTTCTTACGGTGATGTATTGGGCGCGGGTGAAGGCTGGGCGAAATCCATTTTATTTAATGCCCGTGCGCGCGATGTATTTGCCACCTGGTTTGACCGTGAGGATACCTTTAGTCTGGGCGTGTGTAACGGCTGCCAGATGATGGCCAATATAAAATCCTTAATACCCGGTACCCAGCACTGGCCGCATTTTGTCAGAAATCATTCAGAACAGTTTGAAGGGCGTTTTAGCCTGGTTGAAGTCATGGATTCACCTTCTATATTAATGCAGGGCATGGCCGGTTCGATCATGCCGGTTGCGGTTGCGCATGGTGAGGGCAGGGCTGAATACAAATCGCCAGCACAAACACAACAGGTGTTATCCATCATGCGATATGTCGATCACAATATGCAGGCAACCGAAGTGTATCCACTCAATCCAAACGGTTCGCCAGCAGGTTTAAACGGTTTTTGCAGCGATGATGGTCGCGCCACAATCATGATGCCGCACCCCGAACGTGTATTTAGAACCGTGCAACATTCATGGCACCCTGATGGCTGGCAAGAGGATTCGCCGTGGATGCGGATGTTTAGAAATGCGCGCGTCTGGGTTGATTGATACGGTTGCCTGCTTTTGATGGCACTATTTCACACATACCGACCTGTGCAATAGACAGAATAACATCCCTGTTAAAATGTGAGAATAGGAGGCACCATGAATACAACACTCGAAGAGGTAATCGCCATCAAAGGAAAAGATATGATCTGTCGGTTTTTTTTACACGTGCCGCATGTCCCGCAGGATGTTGTATATTGATATAAATACTATTATATCAGTCACTTATGGCGTATTTCGGCGTTTTATGTAATTGGCTACGCGATAATTTTAATTAAAATCGTCATAATTTTTTACACATTACAATATAAGCGTTTGCCAAATTTCTTCTAAGCCTTTGTTTTTCATAATATATTATGACATGGCATTAAATTTGCTTTATATCAATTACATGATGCAAGTACATGATGCAAGTAAAAGATTGACTTGTTTTATAAATAGCTAAAATTATCTCTATAAAAGGAAATATAAAATGAAGAAAAATTTTATAACAACTTTAGCAACAACAACACTTGCATCGGGGTTACTGGCGTTCTCGGCAGTATCTAGTGCCGCACCCGTTACTGGGTTTTTTGATTTCACTGATTTCTCCGAATGGGCAGCCTTGAATGGTCAAACGAGTGCAACGGTTAATGGTCTGACGTTCGATGCGACAGGGGGAAATATTACTGTCAATGAGAATCCTGGCGGTGATCCAGATATAAATCTAACGCCCTGTAGTGATAAAGGTTATGCTTGCACCGGCGACGGACTCGGTATTAATAGCAGCGAGCTTGATGAGATTGAAGGCAAAGTGGAGAAATTGACTATATCCGGGTTTGGTGGCGCTGAGATAAACCTGATTTCTTTTCTGGATCTATTTGATGAAAACCCTGCAGAGATAGCAAGCTTTTATATTAACGGTAATTCAATGGATATCACGAGCGTAATTGCGTCAGCAAGCCCAGGTAGCAATGGTTTTTTTGAATTGGAAGTTTCGTTAATGGGCGTAAATAGCATTACTTTTTTGGCAGACTGTAACGCATTTTCTCCTTCTTGCGTTGATAATGAATTTTCTCTAGCTGCCATCAATGCTGTTCCCGTTCCCGCAGCGGTATGGTTATTCGGCTCAGGCTTGATTGGTTTGGTGGGCATTGCTCGCAGACGCAAAGTGGCTTAGTCTGCGCTGTTTTTTACAGACCAGCGTTTGTAAAAAAACCGACAGCTATAAGCTGCCGGTTTTTTTTGCTCTGTTAATGTTGATATGCTAGCCCATCACAGGCTGTTTAATAGCATAAGCCACTAGCCCGTAGAAACTATACTTGTCATCTCGACCAGCGGGAGAGATCTTATACATCGGCGGTACAAGATCTCTCCCGCTGGTCGAGATGACAGCTGGTCTTTTGGGTGCGCATTACTCCATCCTCTCCGTCCTTTGGTACGTTAATCGCACCGCCTTTCTGGCTCTTTGCGCCATAATGCAGACATGGCCGTCCATCCATGGACATAACGGTACGTCCGTGTAACACTACTGGTTCGTTAATCGCACCGCCATCCATGGCTCCT
>CAYQXD010000027.1:23518-23916 GCA_964421315.1 uncultured Thiotrichaceae bacterium
TCCTGGACATAACAGCACTTCCATGTGCTACTGCTCACTATTCAGTGTTTTTAAGCGTTACCCAACTTCACCAGGATAATCCGCAATACCAGGATTATCGCTAACACCAACCAGTTTAGGATGATTGATTTTTGCAATCTTCAAGACATTATCTTTGCCTCTATTTTTAATAATATAGTCGCGAACCACATCCCACATCAATCGGCCATCCGGCGTCCGGTTGACCTGTGCCCAACCGGCAATTTTGTATGTCTGTTTGGCTTCAATCAGATGTCCATTATCTAAACGTGCATCGGTGATACGTTCATATAAGGGTTTCGATGGGTCAATGGTGTAATCCATGCCACCAACGCGCACCATGTCTCCACCTGATTGCAAATAAGGATCAGGGTCGAATA
>CAYQXD010000028.1:0-23867 GCA_964421315.1 uncultured Thiotrichaceae bacterium
CTTACAGAAAGCAGAGATAGATTAGTAATAGCTTATATAGGTGTTGGCAGTACCAACACTTACATAAAGCAGAGATAGATTAGTAATAGCTTATATAGGTGTTGGCAGTACCAACACTTACATAAAGCAGAGATAGATTAGTAATAGCTTATATAGGTGTTGGCAGTACCAGCACTTACAGAAAGCAGAGTATTTACAAACAAGAAATAAAAAAATAACAGGTAGGTAAACAATGGCTACAGATAAAACTAAAACAACAGTGAAAGTAAAAAAGAAGGCAGCACCAAAGAAAAAAGCGACAGCGGCGCGTTTGGTAACACACATTAAACCAAAAGCAGTTAAGGAAAAAATTGATTACAGTTCCGCTGAATACGATGCAGCTTTTGAGGATGAGGATAAACCATTGCCACCTTCACATGAAGATAATGCAGATGCGCTGGTGATGCCTAATCTGGTTTCTAATCGTCCAGGGCCTTTGCGAACCAGAGGCAATATTACGCTGCATACGCGATCTGCACATCGCTTGTTTTATGGCCGCCAGAAAAATGCGGCAGAAGGTCTGCAGCCGATTACTGGTCTGGTACGGTTTGCTTTGAACATGAACCAGCTATCAACACTTGCGGCAAATGATGATCCTTATGCTGATGCAGCTTTATTGACTGTCGAAGATAAATTATCTGTGACAAAAAAATATGTGGCGATGTGTATTAAAGAACTGGAGCAGGTGCTTGATGATATGGAAGACATTACCATTGATTTCCACCAATCGGTTAAACCTATTAAGGTGCCATTGGAATTTAGAACAACATACGGATTCGTTGCTGCAAGACTTATATCGCAGTACGACAAACTGGTAAGACTGGCGTTAACCGCCAGACACGTAGGACTGATCTTTAGCGAGGACTGGGGCAGATTCAATGGTAAGTCAGCAAAGATGATTCGTGATGCGTTTCATGCGTCCTCAGCGTATCGTTTTACCGGTGTCTCGCGTGATGATATAGCGGCGAATAGTCAAGTGGCTCGTGTAACAATTGGTAAATATGGAGAACTGCCGCAATATATTCTGGATGGAACGAAACGTGGGATTTTTGCCCCTGAGATTAAAAAGCTGGCAAACAAACAAAAACAGAGAACTGCTGCAAAGTTGTAATAATTGATTTAATAAGTGTTGAGAAGTTGGTAAGATTCATGAGTAGAGAAGATGGTAATGTTCTAAATATGACATACCCCTTTAAAGGGTCTTTTAAGGGTAAGGGGCAAATTTTAAAAACTGCAAAAGAACTCTCAAATGAGTTCGTGCAAATTAGAGGAGAGATGGATGCGCTGGTGCAAAATTACAATGATGTATTTTCTGGTGCATCGCATAACAATCCAGGACTGGTCAATCTACGCATAGCGCAAAGAAACGTTCATCCTATGTTGCGTTGGCGGCATACAAAAGCTGCTGGCGATTTCTTTGAATTGTTTGATAGCGAGGCAGGTAAGTTAATTCTGAATAAGGCGGGGCCAAATACAATAGCAACATTGATTGAGTTTGAAAAAAAACGACTGGTACTGAATGCCCGTTTATCCATTGTGAGTACAATGATTAAGTCCTATAACAGATACCTTAAAAAAATGCAGCGACTTGAAGCGTATGGGTAATCGAAAGTTATGACCCATCAAATTACAATTGATCTGCCGGATGAATTTATCGATGCGTGCAAAGCAGATAATGTTGATCCAGAAGTTGTGCTTCGGGGGTTCATTGCAGACCTGTCACAGATTATTAACTGGGTAAGCGATCCCCGCGATGATGGTTATTCAAGCAATGGCAGTGATGAGCGCACGATGGCTCGTGCTTACTATGAGCGTGTTGGCTATCCATATTGGAATCAGAATTTAGATAGCAAAGAGTAAAGTAATGAGAGTGCGGCATCAATAAATCTGAATAAATGATTTCATATTTACTGATGCAAAATACTATAAAAAATGAAACGATACTGTTATCAGATATAAATAAAACGAGGATGATTAAATGCCAAGCATTAATGGTTATGCAAGATTAGGTAAAACACCAGAGTTGAAACACATTGGCGAGGGTGATGATAAACAGGCTGTCTGTGAACTCAGTGTGAAGTTTATTAACAGCAAAAAAAAGAAAGGTTCGGGTGAAGATGAATATGATGATTTGGGTTTTTGGGCGCAGGTGAATGTCTGGGGTTATGAAGCAGAACCCGTGTCCAGATTATTATCCAAAGGCGACAAGGTTTACATTGTTGACGGCAAGCTGGCTGAAAAATCATGGGCTGATAAAGATAATACTGAGATAACAAAAACTGGCTTGCAGGTTGATTGTCGATTGCTTTTTCCAGTGCTTTCTAATATTGAAAATTTAACTTACAAGGCACGATCCAGTGACACGCAAAGTGAATGATATGATTTTTGGTAAACTGTCTTAATTGACAGAGCGTCGGCCAACCGCCTTTATTGGCGGTGCGCACAGGACTGACGGGTTTCTGTGCGCAATTTAATTTTAAGGAAAACTAAGGAGAGATAAAGATGAGAAATGTTTATGGTGCATTGGGTGCGATATTTTTAAGTGGATCGGTATTGGTTTCCTGTAGCAGTAATGACGGTACAGACGGGTTAGTTGTTAATGGCGTTACTTTGCCGACTTGTGAACTGGGTGTTGGTGAGTTTGCCGGATGTTGGATTTCAGAATTATGTGCCAATCGTCCAGAAGATGAATTCGGCGTAGAAATGGAAAATGCAAGCCTACGGTTAATTGAGCAAGCGGTAGAGTCAGAGACGCACCCTGCGGTTCAAGGAAGCATTAACAGTTATCTGCTGAGATATGATGGCGACCAATGCGCTGGTGATCCTGTTGAGATTACACATTTGAATACGTTTGAATCGCCTCAGCTTATCTTTAGTCAGCGTTATACGCATTTACCTGATGTGAGATGTACAGAAACGGGAGGTACTGGCGGTTTGTCATGTAACGCAATAGAAATAACTGTCGACTACACTTTTAATAGCGACCCATCTTCACCCCCGCTTGAGTTAACGGAGACCGATTGGACAGCATTATTAATTACTGGTGATCGATTATGTATGCCGGGATCAAATTATGATTTTGACATAACTGCTAATGGCGGGATTAGGGCTACGCCGCATATAAATAGTAGAATTAATATTAATTTAACACCAGGGCAATGTCTAAATAGATTTACACCATAATTAATCGAAAAAACTTCGACAGATAATCCTTATGACGGGAGGGATTACTATCACAAACAGACCAATAAAAAGATTATTGTTTGCTCAGGGTGGTCAATGTTTTTTTTGTAAAAAAAACAATGGCAAAACATGAAGCCAGTGTGGAGCATTTATTGCCCTCCTCTCGTGGCGGTGTAAACAAAGATGAAAACCGTGTGGTTTGTTGTAAGTCCTTAAATGCGCTTCTGGGTAATATGACACTTAAAGAAAAGTTTCAAGTGATCTTGAATCAAAAAGGCAGGTTCAAATGCCCTGGTAGACAAAATGATTAGAGTGGTAAATAAATACAAGGAAACAACTCACATCTATTGTGGCAGAGGTACTGCACTGGGCAATCCGTTCTTTATGCAAAACGAAAGTGAACGTGACAAGGTGTGTGACCAATACCAGGACTGGTTCTATAGCCATGTTGATGAAGTAAGCTGGCTGCAAGGGGATCACCCTAACCCACAAACAGAGCAACTACGAAATATTTACTATTCAGCTCTAAAAAATGATGTGAACCTTGGTTGTTTTTGTGCGCCAAAACGTTGTCACTGCGACACAATCAAACATTTTCTCGATAACAAAATTGATGAGCTTTATAAGTAAGACGATAGTGATTTTAATGGGTTTAATGGACGAACAAAAGAACACAAGGGTATTTCAATATGACATATGTATTCAGCGATAAAACATTAATCATTGCGCTTAATGAATGGCAAAGCCGACAGAAAAAAGAACATCCTGATAATGCGGATGAAGCAATTAAACAAAGCGCAATAATTTTAGACTTTTTACAATCAGATGAAGTGCGCAATAATAAAATGACGGTTGATTACTGAACGACAACCTTTGCATTAATACGAAAAACACTAAGGAAAGCCGTGAATACATACGAAACAAAGGATGTTTTATTTTTTACAACAAATGACACAATTGTGTTTTATGCAAAAAATTCTGATGATGAAAGTGTTGAGTCAATCAACAAAATGTTATTCGATATAGCTGAAAAGATCGGTGACATTCAAAGCAAAAAACTATTGTTTTGTAACAGTCGATTTTTTTACAATGGCATCATTGTAGACAGGAATAATTGTTTTATTGATTACATTATTTGTAATACGTTCAGCATTGGCGATGCGATAGAAAAAATGACAACAGATGATACAACATGCAATATATTAACCAGCTCCTAATGCCCGGCAATAACGTATGAAGTACACACAAAAAGCAATAATAATAGTCAGTGAAACAGATAAGGAAAGTGGGTTTTTACCATTAGTTCATGGCATTTTTACAGAGAAAAGCATTGCAAATTTAAAACTGGATGAAATAAAGAAGCTACCCGTGTATTTATCTAAAAATGCAAAACAGGTGCGGATAAGTTTTGATTTTTACATATAAAAATGACAATGTTTTTAAATTATTCTTTCGCCCACATGCGACAAATAAATAGGGTGGAAAATGCGACAGGAATTTATTGAAAAATTGCAAAGATGTGGCTCAAATAAAGACAAGTTATCTAGTTTGATGGCTGATATTGACGCTGAGAAACGATCTTTAAAATCATATTTAAGTCGTTTATCTAGCGAGCCTGATGGCGCTTTTGGTAAAGGACGGGAACGACAGGCTCTGATTCGTAGAATAAAAGATAAGCGGTCGTTTCTAATTGAAGAGCGCGAAGCTATACGACATAAACTTGGCTCAATTAAGGTTGATATAGAATCACTTAACAAAGCCTCAAATCGCGGTTCTGTTGATTTCGCTCATGCTTTTGTTGCTGCTGCTGAGCGTAACCTGTCTAAAGAAGTTTTTTTAGAGTTAGAGCTGAAAGCGGCGGATATTTTATCTGTAGATTAAAGCACCTGAGAAATCACTATGAAAAACTTAGTCATTGTTGAATCACCGAATAAGTGTAAAAAAATCCAGGCCTACCTGGGCGATGGCTGGATAGTCAAAGCTTCCATGGGACACGTTAGAGACTTGCCGCAAAAAGAAATGGGGGTTGATCTTGAGACCTTTAAACCCAGTTATGTGCCAAACGCACAGGGTAAAAAAACCATAGCAAATTTAAAAAAGCTGAGCCAGTCTGCACAGGCTGTGTATCTTGCTACAGACCCTGATCGTGAAGGTGAAGCGATTGCATGGCATTTGCAACAAGTGCTTCGCCTGCGTAATCCAAAACGTGTAACCTTCAATGAGATAACAAAGAAAGCCGTTCAGGCCGCTGTGGCAAATCCTTCAAGTATTGATTATAACCTGGTCTATGCACAGGAAGGACGGCGGGTACTGGACAGGCTGGTTGGTTATAGCGTGTCTCCAGCCCTGTCTAACGCTTATGGTAAATGGTTAACCGCAGGACGAGTACAATCACCGGCGGTACGCATCGTAGTTGAGCGTGAGCTTGAGATACAGGCGTTTACGCCAACCGCATATATTGAAGTTTTTCTTCTGTTTGAAAATAATGATATTGCCTGGCAGGCAAAATGGCTACCAGGTCAGCTTTTAGCTGAAAATGAAAAATACTGGACAGATGTTCGCTTTGCTGCGCGTGTTGCCAACATCAAGGACATTGATGTTGTTGACATCGATACTAAAAAACAGTCAAAGCGTCCTCCCGCTCCTTTTACCACATCGTCCATGCAACAGGCCGCTTCTGTTGCGCTTAAAATGTCGCCCAAACAATGTATGCGCGAGGCACAGAAATTATTTGAAGAAGGATTGATTACTTACCATCGAACTGACAGCCCCAATCTATCGGCTGATGGTTATAACGATGTCATCACCTGGCTAAACAATAATAACTATGCAGATGATGCAGTGGCTCAACGCAACACCTGGAAAGCAAAAGCCGGAGCGCAGGAAGGCCATGAGGCGATACGTCCGACAGCGGCTATTCAAATACCTGACGTGGTAAAAAGCCAACTCAGTGCTGAGCAATATAAGCTTTACCGTTTAATCTGGCAGCGAGCTGTTGCCAGCCAAATGAAAAATGCAGAATTTAATATTACGCTGGCGGCACTAAAGTCCAGTGATCGGCTTGATGGCCAAACAATGACTTTTGTGGCGAAAGGTCAGCGAATGCTTTATCCGGGCTGGATGAAATTAACCCGCCAGGATGCAACCGATGAGTCTTATTCAGGTGATGACCAATTATTACCTGCATTAAGCGCACAACAACATCTTGTTGCGCTTGATGGTGAGGCGAAAAACAAACAAACCAAACCGCCTTCGCGTTATACCGAGGCATCATTAATCAGAAAACTGGAAGCCGAAGGCATCGGGCGACCTTCTACCTATGCTTCAATCATCGATAACATCATGACCCGTGGTTATGTATCCGTCGAAAAACGAAAACTCAAAGCTGAAAAACTGGGTATGGTTATTTATCAGTCACTGGTGAATCGATTTAAGTTCATGGAACTGGGTTATACCCGCGATATTGAAAAGCAATTAGATGACATCGCCGCTGGCAAAAATAAATACATTAACGTGGTTAGTCAGGCTTTTAATATACTCAAGAGCGAGCTGGCTTCGCTTGATGGGCTTAATCTAAGCAATGATGAGCAACACCTCTGTCCTGAGTGTAAAAAACCGCTACGGCTAATACAGGGACGTTTCTGGGGGTGTTCAGGCTACAGTAAAGATGGTGATAGTTGTGATTTTACTGCACCTGATGAAAACGGCAAGCCTGGTACACCCACCACAAAATCGATAAAAACAATAAATACGACTTACCCCTGTACCTGTGGCCAGGGTTATATGCAGAAAAGAGCCAGTAAAGGCAAACCGTTCTGGGGGTGTTCTGCCTACCCTGAGTGTCGCAACTCTTTACCTGATAAACAAGGCGTTCCTGGTATTCGCAAAACCGGCGCACAAACGAAAAATAATGACTCAGGTGCAGGCAAGTCATGCCCTGATTGTAAGGACGGGACATTGGTCAGCCGCACGGTTAAAAACGGCAAAAATGAAGGCAAAGAATTTTATGGTTGTATTGAATTTCCGACTTGTAAACATTTTGAATGGGTAAGATCTAATGCAGCATAATGCTTTATTACTGGATGACGGTGCGCCCTATATCAGTATTGAGGCGGCACTGTTAGCAGGTCAATATTTATCCGGTGAAACCGGCAGGCAGTATAAACCAACACCTTATCAGGGTGGTTATGCACTGGTTATTTCAGGAGATGAACAGACAAGTGAAAAAGAACTGGAACTGGACGTGCCTGCGTTATATATACGCCCCTCTTATCGAAGTCAAATTACAACGCTGTTATCGGCGTTGATATTAATTATTATAGCCCTTGTCTTTGTCGAAGAGTTTTTGGTGATGGCTAAAATTAATAACCTGTTTCACTGGCTTTATAATCATTTTGGCTGGCGGCTTAACTGGGGGTTGTTACTCATGTCTATCCAGGGGTTCCTTATTCTTATTAGTGCGCACTTCGTGCTAAAAGCCCTGTTGGTAAAGTACATGCAACGCTATTTTATCGGGCCAAAAGGCATCGAGGCGCGACTCGGTATTATCAGTATCGCTGAGACACGTATTGAATATATTCACATACGTGGTGTGATTTTAAAACAGTCCGTCATTGAGCGCCTGTTAGGTTATGGCTCGATAGAGGTAGCAACATCAGGCACTGACGGCTCTGAAATCAAATTTGTAAATATTGCTAATCCATCTCACATACAAGGTATATTGAAAGCACGATTAAAATCTATGTAACAAAGAAAATAGCACAGACAAGGTGAACGATAATGAATACAGAAAAAGAAAATAGCGCAGGCAAGGCGAACGATATAGAACAGATGTTATTTCTTCGTGAATCAAGAAATAGAGCTGAAGGATTATCGGCTCTTATTTGTCTTATGCTGAGGAATCATAGAGTTACTGTTAATATGAGTTTAGACGAAGTGTGTAATTATATGTATAAGGCTGGAGTTGTTTTGCATAGGTTGCCTTTTCTTATTTTTGTACCAAAACTTCCATTAGAAGTATTGTTATTGATTAATAAACTTGATCCTACGGGCAATGATGATGACTGGGGTGAATGGTGTCATGAGATATGTTGTAATTATGACCAGGAATTGCCCGATAAGCCAGAGAATTAAGAGGCAGAGCAACGTGAAAATAGATTGAAAAAAATTATTGAAACGCGCCTTCGCTGATTAAATTCATGAGCATTGCCAATCTATCTGCAATACAGACTTTTTTGAAAGCACGATCAATGACGATAAACACCAGGCAGCAGCCTGCTAAAGTAAGTTTTTACTACACGGGAAAAGTGTTGTTGAAAAAAATAGAACCGACACTGGAACAGTGTGTTATGACTGCGAAAAGCCATGGCAATACGGTGGCACAGGCCAGAAACTGTATTCTTGGCAGGGTCGGCTGCCCTGATTGTCCTTTTGAAAAATATAGAAACCAAAGCTAATAATATTGTGGAGTAAGTAGATTGATGAATAAGCGATGGTTTAATGCAAAAGAAATAGCAGGTTTGCCTGGTGTGCCCAGTACACGGCAAAATGTTAAATTAAAAGCCAGGCGTGAAAAATGGCAGACACGAAAACGTAGCGCATTAGGCGGCGGTAATGAATATCACATAGACAGCTTGCCGAAGGTAACACAAACGGCATTAATTCTTTGTCAGAAACAACATGCTAATGAACCAGATGAGCTATATGATGATCTATTGGATGTTAAACCAGAGGATGATTCCTGGGGTGTTGTAAGAACATACAAAACGCGGCGACTTGCACAAAAACTTATTTGGCGGCTATCTGATGAATTGGTTGGGTTTACGCGGGATAAATCAAGACTAATTTATCATCCAGATGAAATACATCTATTATCGAAATCCATTAACTGGTTATCAGGCATTGTTGTTGATGACTGGTCTTACCATTCTTTTAATGAAATCTATAAAGAAATAAAGGAAATAAGTATCGGTTATTTAATTTCTCGTCATAATGTTGGTTTATGGTGGAATTTTTGCGACGAAGTTGCTGGGCAAATAGAAAAACAACCTGAATATGGAATTAACAACTTAAAAGATTCGAATGACTCGCACGTATCACCGAATCTTTCTGTAAAAAGGTATATACACATAGGTCTACGGTGTGGCTATTTGGAGCGAGGAACATTTTTTAAAAAACGTTATTATGTAGAAAACGAGATTGATTATGTTGGAAAAAATGAGCAAAGAAACCAGGTCTGAATACGAAGCACGGGCTGAAGACTATTTGCAGGAGTTACACAGGCTTAGTGATTGTTATAGGCGTGATCCTGTAATCCAAAGTCAACAACGCAAGGAGTCTGTACAATATTGGTCGATGATGGCTGTAACTAATTTAGTGGTTGCGCCGTTATTTATACTTTTTTTGTTATGGTTTTCAAGCGAGTTCAACGTGGCATTTGACGTATTTTTAAATAACTCAGTTACTAAGGCGTTATGGGTTGTTATAAGCATGACAGGCTTTGCATTATCAGTCATTTTTATTCCAAAAAAGCCTAAACTCTGGAACAGATTGTCCATGCAAAAAATAAATAGTATCAACCCACCAAATAATCACAAATCGTTCTGAATATTATATATGTAGTGCTAATGCACTGTATACGAACGTGCCTTTGCTGCAGGCCTTAAACGTAGCACGTTATAGCAGATCGTGAACTGTGCAATATCTGCAATCTCTTTTTAGAGATCAGTTCTCAACAAACCCTATGGGACATCCCATAGGGCGTGTCTATCCGTAGGGTTTTTATTAACTTTTCGGAGAAACACAATGTCATTATTTACACTTGTTTACGCGTACACTGTTGTTGCTGCTATCGCTGCCATAGTGATACGTTCATAACGCTTTTTCATATGAATGACCTCTGCTGGAGGTCTTCTTCAAATGCCTTGTTCTAAGGGTGTTTGAAGAAGGCCTCCAGCTTTCAAACCGGTTAATTCATTATGAGGATAAAGACGATGACATTTTTGACATTTGGTATAGGTTATGCGTATTTAACGGCTGCTGTCTGTGCTGTATTAGCTTTGTGGTCAGCATAGCTTGTGCTTATCCAGTTAAGCTGGTACGGGTGAATAACCCGTATCGGCTTTTTTTATAAATCCGCCTTGAATTTCAACATTACCCCTGCTATATTCAAATTATTATTGTTGCCTGTCATACAGGCGCAGTTTGAGCGTTTCGTGGATTATGAAATAAACGCCAGCCTAATCTTAGGCTCAATCCAGCCCCACTGGGAGATGTCCCAGTCGGGCGATCTCCTTTTCATTGTAATTTTTTAAAAAGGAGGTCATTAATGACATTCGTCTTTAACCGGCATCAAAAAGATGCTCTGGCTAAAAACCTGGACAATATAGCTGTTGCTCTGACAATAGTTATAGTTTTAGGAGTTTTTGTTGATACTAAGTTGATACTCTTGAACGGAATTGCGCTGGGATTTTTATCGGTGCTTTTTTTCGGGCATGCGGTATATTTACGTAGAGGAGATCAGTAATATGGATGCAATTACTTTGTATATTATTTTAACAGCTGTGGTTGTTACTTTGATTGTCTGGTTTGTTGATAAACACAGTGAACCAGGTAATCGTAAGCACCATTAAGTAGTTTTAACCGAAAGGCTCTATAACTACATCTACCCTTTTCCAGCTTGCCTGGAAATTCTTGTCTAAACTCATTAACCCATTGGGAAATATTTTTCTCCCATTGGGGACAAAAATATTTTTTCATTCGGGTTATTTTTTATATAACACTCTTTGGAGAAATATTATGTCTCAAAATAACACTGAAAATAACTACTTTGATTTAACCGCTGAAGGTCTGGGCTATTTGAATCGCGCCCGTAAGGTCAATCCTCAACAGGGTTCACCATACAGCTGTGTTTCAATCGCTGCTCTACACGGTCAATCTGACGATCCTAATTATACTTATTTCGATTGTAAGATTGTTGGTAGCGATGCCTTAGCTTTCGTTGCAGAACACTTTGACACGATTAATAATCGTGACGTTAAGGTTCTGGTGCGTTTTAAAGTGGGTGATATGATGGCAGATTCCTATGAAACCACCTCCGGTGACAACAAAGGAAAACGCAATCATTTGATCAAATCACGGTTATTACGTATTACCTGGGCCAAAGTTGGTGACACTGTCATTGATTTGGGTCTTGATAATAATACTGATGATTCTGCAAGCCAATCCGAAACGTTGTCACCAGCGCCGATGGTTTCAGCCAATTGTTCTGATAATCAGCAGATACAATTCATCCATATTGGCGATAAAAAACCTGAACCTACTGTAACGCAATTCGGCGAAGTGGTTTATCTTGAAAAAGATGCACCCAACTTTAAAGAAATGCGTAACAAGCTAAAGGATCTTGGTTATCGCTGGGATGTGGATACTAAAGGCTGGTTTTCACCTGAGAAATTTGCTCAGATGAAAAACGCAGCTTAACCCTCATACACACATCCAGGAGTTTTCCTGGATGTGTGTCATCACTAATCTAGTTTTGTGGTCTGTTGTGAGCGTTTGATTTATTTTTATAATAATCGAATATTCACAACAGGTCATAACGACTTATTCTGCGACTCAACTGCTACCGTGGCTGTAAAATCACGCGCCCCTTTGTGCGGCTCATACCGTGCCCTGGTGTCCTGGTCTACCGGCTCTTTTAATTTTAGACCAGCAATATATTGGTCACATAAAGATATATTGTCAGAGCAACTGCAAGAAACAGATAAAACCGGAACATTGGCAAAAAGATGGTTTTGTTTACGTTTTAAGCAATATGTTTTCGGATTGCCCTGCCTATAACGGCAGGCTTTCTCAAAGTAACTTCCACACAACATGTATTTGAGGTTATTTTGAAAAAGCACCGATAGCCCGTTAGTTATGGGTGGCTTTCCGATAGTGCCTTCGCTACAGGCCTTAAACGTAGCACCGTTAAAGCAAACCGTGAACTGTGTGATGTTTGCAAGTTTCAGTAATGAAATTCAGTTCATTTTTTACGCATCATTAGATGCATTAATCAGCCCAACTGGGAAAACTTTTCCCAGGTTGTTGTTGGGATTGGTTTTTCTTGTTGGTCATAAAGCCTCTCGGCGGCTCTCTTAAGAATCTCCGATAAAGGGGTTTTTAAGTGAGTCGCCTTGCGGCCTTACTTCCACCGGAGAAAAACCATGAATACACAATTTAACACTGCTTTTGTAAATCAAAATAATGCTGTTATTGCGCTGAACGTCAATAGTGCTGGCTCAATTGATATTGATTTGAGTTGCACTTTGCACGATGAGAAAAATTTAGCTAAAGCCGATGAAATTCTAAACCAGATACCTGCTTTGTTTTTAACGGCCGACTAAGGTTCTTTCATTTTTTAATGCCCCTTCCCTGGGGCATTTTCCTAAGCGTTTTCACCTGAAAGCTTTTAGGAAAATCAAAATCATCCCCGGTAGAGAGGTTATCTCTACAAATCAACTGACCGCGAACAATGCAATGTCAGTACATCAACTCGGTGAGTTGATGTTGTTCATTTTTTTTATTATCTTAACCAGCCCCAGCGGGAAGCCCCGCAAGGGACTTCTCGTTTAACTTATATGAGGAGTTTCCTATGGTAAACATTGAAGGCGAAATGATCGTCAATACTATAAATGGCCGATATGGCCCATTTAACACGGCTGTTTTGTATTCAGCTATCGGCGATTTTGTTATCAAATACGATGGTCTGGATGAATTTAACGGCGGTAAATATAGCGGTAGCTTTGTGATACGCAAAACGTATACACGAATCCGTAATTTTGGCGTTAGTAAAATTGTTGAACCCATTGCAGAGCTAGACAGCCTGGAGTTGTTTGATGCGCTAGAAGGCGCACAGGAAGCGCCTCCTCAGGCGATAATTGATCCGATTGAGGAAGAGGTGGAGGCTGTGCAAAGCACTGGCAATAGCGTCAAGGTTACTCAGGAAGCGTTATCACCATCTGGTGATACAGATCCTGATATATCTGGCATGTTTGGTGATTTATGGCCGTTAGATACAACCGTAAAACTTGATCCTACTGTTGGTCGTCCATTATTAAGGCAGCAAACCAGCTACCTGAAACTGAATGGCTATAAATACAATGCCAGGGAACAAAGCTGGTATTTGAACTAAAACGAATAAACATTCGTTATTTTTTTACTTTAATCATACCCAACTGGGCCATCCAGTTGGGTGGTTTCCTTTTGGGTATTTATCCATGAGGAAACAAGCAATGATGAAAACATTACAGGAAAACCTGTTTATTGAATGGGATGAGTTTCAGATCATTCAAAGCGAAGTTAATTATTTATTAGAGAACAATCTTGCAGACAATGAAAGTGAAGCATGGAACAGCGTATCAACTGACCCTGATCTTTTATCTTCTGCATGGGAATTTCTTATTGAGGAATTAACCGAACAATTACAGGCGATTAACCCTACAGGTTGTTGGTCTGCTGATGTTGTTAATTTCGGTTGGCGCAAAATGAATGGCCACGCCACTTTTTACGCTGATGATGCTCAGACTTTTTTAAATAACTTACTACCAAAAACCGACTGCACATTTAAAGTGTATATCGAACAAAACGGCATCTTACGCATTCAAAATGCGAACCATGACTCCCCTACTGGCGACGAATGGTATACCGTCACGGCTGACGTGATGGCGAACGCTGCTTGAATTGTTTTTATTAAAACCACCCTGTGGGGAACTTCCCTGCAGGGGAGTTCTCCGCATTATTTTTATAATCTTTTTAGGAGAATGTTATGGCTTTAATGTTTCAACGATTAGCCCACAATTACGCAAAAAACGGCTATTACCCTACCGACTCTGGCACAACCCAGGGCATTATCAACGCAGTACGTCCAGCTGATGATGGCGTTATGCGTGTATTAGACCCTTGTTGTGGCGAAGGTACATTGCTTGCAAAATGCACCCATGTACTGGGCGAGAATGCGTTAGCGTATGGCATTGAATACAATGAGGAGCGTGCCTGGCACGCAAAATCACTGGATGTGATCCATGCATGTATTCATGGCGATATTAATGACTGTGCTTTAGGGGCGCGATCTTATAGTTATTTGTTACTCAATCCGCCTTGTGGCGATACCATGAGCGATAAACATGACTATAGTGCTAAACGCGACCGTCTGGAAAAGCTGTTTTATCGCAAAACCAATGGCTTGCTAATGGTTGGCGGTATCATGGCATTGATTATTCCGTCTTATTGTCTGGACAAGGAATTTTCAACCTGGATTGCCCGCCACTTTGAACAGGTTAAGGTCTTTAAAGCATCGGTTGACCAATTCAAACAGCTTGTTATTTTTGGTGTTAAAAAGCGAGTAACGGATACCAATAGTCATCTGCGTCAATATTTAATCAATATTGGCACAGGTGATACGATTCCTGAAAGCTTACCAGCGGATGAATGGTCTGATCCTTATGTCATCCCTTGTGTAAAGGCGCAAGAGGTGAAGTTTAATTACATCAAGGTTGATAAAAAACAACTCGCGGAGATTGTTGCCACAGAACCCGCCAGCTTATGGCGGCAAATGAGTTTGGTTTTTCGTTATAGAGAAACTAAGCATCGGCGACCACTGCGAGCATTATCAGGCTGGCATCTGTCTTTGGCATTAACTGCCGGACAAATATCCGGCGTTGTTAAATCAAAAACTGGTCTGGTTTATGTGATTAAAGGTGATACTTATAAAGCGAAAACGCTGAAAGAAGAGGTCATCTATAATGCAAAAGGCGAAGTTGATGGTACAAAACGTATCCATACGGATAGATTTGTACCAGTGATTCGTGCGCTGGACTTTACCCCTGGCAGCGAGACGTTTGGTCACTGCCTTGTAATACAGTGATAATGAAACAGTGACGACCAAAGCCCTCAATGTGAGGGCTTTGGCTTTACTTAAAAAATGATTACTATTGCATTGAATGAATTTACACCGTTGTCTGTCGGTAACAGACACCATTAAAGACGTTTCGTGGATTGTGAAGAGGAGTGATATTATGACTTCTGTTGATTATTATATAATAGCCACCACAACAGGCTTGCTAGTTTTAGCGGCGGCTTTTACATACTTTGTTATTCTTCGTGAAGATCCAAATGATGGAGAAAACAAAAAACATCATCAATAATTAATCCTGCTTCGGCAGGCTTCCAAAAGGTACTAGCTAACGCTAGTGCCTTTTTTGTTTTAATAGAGCTTTACTTGTCTGGCGAAATATACCAACTAAAATGTTTGTTTTCTTATAAAAAATAGACTATTATTTAGTTCAACGAATTACCACCGTTGTCTGTCGGTAACAGACACCATTAAAGACGTTTCGTGGATTGTGAAATAAACGTTAGCTGAAAGGCTCAATCCATCCTTCAACCCATAGGGGAATCTCCCCTACGGGCAAGATTCTCCTTTTTTTTCGGAGAATCATCGTGATTTTATCTAGCAAATATCGTGTAGCCAATCTTGGCAATAATTGTTTTTGTTTAACGCCCAGCGATCTTAAAACCGCTGTCATTGAACCTGTTTCAGATGATGATCTTAAAAAAATGATCAATCAACCTGATGCAGGCAATAGCGTGACAACACCAACAGTTGCCAACGTTCAAACTGCTCACACTCAAACAGAAAAAGCTTTTATGAATGCAAAACAAGCTTTGCCTGTTAAACCTGAAAAAACGCAAACGTCTGAAGCAGTTAATCGTGCATTATGCACACAACAGTCGATTGGTTTGGGTTTTTATGGGCTTTGTGCATTTTTTGTTGTTTCCTATCTTATTGCTATCCCAGCATTAGGTTAATTTGTTTTTTTACATTCCGCAGGGAGACTTCCTTGCGGGATGCCTCCTTTTTATAAACATACTCTGGAGGTAACATGCCACACGCCTTACTTTTATCTTTGTCTGAAATACACGAAGTGTATGCAGATGCTTTTCTAACGGATGACGCTAATCATCTTTTATTTTTATCGGTTTGGGGTAGAGACACTGCGCTGCAAGAATTTCTTGCGCGTCTGCAACTTCCCCGCTCTGACAATGGCATTAAAGATTTCCATATCACTGGCGGCGAAATAAACCAGTATGTGGTTGTTCCAAATGTCGAAAATCTGGATAAAACTATCGCTAAAACGTCACGAAATACCATATTGGGTGAACTAACCCAATTATGGATATACGACAAAATTGCGGTATCCGCCGACCTGGCAAATCATCGAGCATTGATGCTGTATAACACAGACGATGCGCAACCTGATCCATGGCCAATAATCAAAAATGTATGCCCACTGCCATTGCTTAACGAATGGCGAGAAGCATTCTTAAAAAAATGTTTTGAAAAAAAGTGGATTTATCATCTTGATAAAGGCTTTGGTGTCAGTGGTTATTTCATTGAAATGAATGATGAAGTTGATCTTGTTATGACACAAATGATTCAGCAAGGTCAGTTAAGTATCAATTGATTATTATTTTTTTATAACCCAGAGGGTGTATACCCTTCTGGGTCAATGCACCTTCATATTTAAGGAGGTGCATTATGCACACAAACTCAGAAACAAAATCATTCTTTGATGATTGCAATGTTATTAGTGTATATACGCGAGAAAACGCCATTGATGACGGTGTCCTTGTTGATGTGTCAGAAATGGCAAGGGAGGCGGGTTTTAAAATACCTGTCGCAATGACATCAACGCTCTGGAACGATTGCGTTGTCTGGTCAGATGAAGATTCTAAAAAACAGAAGACTCATCAAGACCAGGATGGAAGATTATGGGATGTACTGTATATGGCAGCATTGGCTGCAAAAGCTGCTGGTAATAGCCAATGTGTACCGGTGCGTGTTTATCGCGTTAAACGTGATACTCGATCACAAAGAGCAACAATGGTGACGTTTAAGTCTCATGTTGGCCCTGGAGATCAGGGTGAACCGGTTATAACGCTTATGTTGATGAACGAGGACTAATGTTATGTTTAACGATAACACTGCAATGACAGTAAAAGTTGAAGCTCACGATTGTTATGAAAAAAAATCAGATACTCAATTTGAGCTATCATTTTTTGTTGATGATGACAAAAGGGAAGATTTTTTTGCAGCCTTAACAAGGCTGTGTGACAAGTATAGGGGTTATAGGTATGACTAATAGAGCTTGAACTGGAAATGTCGTTATTGCTGGCGACAGGATATATGCCGGTATTGATGAAGACGATGGTAGTGAGATCCCTCACTCTATCGTCACTGAGTTTGAGAGTAATAAGGCAATGAGAGAAGCCCTTCGATCTGGAGAAGCGTCTTTCACTGTTTTTGAAGCATCTTAACAAGCTATATGGATTGTCTGTCTTCGGACAGGCTTTCTCAAAACAATTTCAAACAGATTGTCTTGAGAAAGCTTTACTGAATGTGCCTTCGCTACAGGCCTTAAACGTAGCAAACTTGAACAGATCGTGAATTGTGCAATGTCTGTCAGATCATTTTGATCTCAATTCATTTTTTATTAACCCATCTGGGAATACTCCCAGATGGCAGCGTTCTCTTATGAATTTCATTCTAAGGAGAATGCTTATGACTGATCGTACCTGGAAAAAGATACAATATATGCTACTAAAAATGGCTGAGGAAGATCCTAATGGATTAATTGAACATCTCTATCATTCTGGGATGGACAAAAAAGACATTAAGGATCTTAAATACATTGTTAATGTGGCGCGTCGAGCGAAGGGGTACAACCCTGATTGTGACTTATTGAAAGTCAACGCTATTTGTTGAACCTTGCTTTGAGTTATGATGTTTTATTTGCAGTTACTTGCTTGTAAAGCTTTAAAAGGATGGGTGAGCGCCGTTCCGCCAATAACTTAATTGTATTGGATAGAGCGGCTGTAAGCTCTTTTTTACTTAAGATTTTATTTGGATCTTCACCACCTACTTCTACAAAAAGTTTTTCTGCTTGAGTAGTGAGTTTGGTTTTGTTGTTAAACGTAATCATGCCAGAAATTCTAGCATGATTATTCACCTGCGCGGCAATAACAATCCATAGGGATTGTTATTGCCACATTTTTTATTAACCCATCTGGGAATGCTCCCAGATGGGTAGGTATTTCCAGATATTGTATCGAGGAAATACCCCATGAAAAATTCAAATCTAATGCAATACGCTACGCGTGAAGAAATAATAACGTGTGCTATTTCACTACTTGAAAATCAAATACGCGAAACTGACACGTTGAGCAGTTCTATGGATACACGAAATTTTCTTAGTCTGCAATTACGTGACGAACTGTCAGAAGTTTTCTGCGTGTTGTTTTTAGACAACAAAAACCGTGTATTGAGTTTTGATCGTATGTTCAATGGAACAATTGATGGTGCATCGGTGTACCCGCGTGAAATTGTTCGCTCGGCGATCAAACATAATGCAGCGGCTGTCATTTTTGCACACAATCATCCTTCAGGAGTGGCTGAACCTAGCAGTGCTGATGAGAATATAACTAAACGTCTAAAAGATGCTTTGGCACTTATTGATGTTCGTGTTCTTGATCATTTTATTGTTGGTGAGGAGGTTGTCTCAATGGTAGAAAGAGGCTTAATGTAGACCTCTTTATACCATTTTTTACTAACCCATCCGGGAATACTCCCTAATGTAATCATGCTGAAAATTTTAGCACGATTGCCCCCACCCATGAGGTATTAAAGCCCTCATGGGTTTTAATGCCTCTTTTTTTAATTTATTTTTAGAGGTATTACATTATGTCAGCAACAATGACTGCTGTAGAAGAAACTATAAACACTGAGGACGATAATGCTGGTGAAGCAAGCAATATTATTCCACTCAGTCAGTTTATTGATGAATTTGGTGAAGGGCTGTTAGAAGCTGTTCAGCAACAAAACCCACCTGTTTATGATGGTGTACTTAATCCTGAACGTGATGCAGTAATGCGTTCACTTCGCCGTCAGCCCTTCCCTGCTCAAGCGGAGGTGGTGCAGGCGATTTCTGCTTTATTAATCGATGAAGGTGAAAGTGCCGCCATTATTAACGCTGAAATGGGTACTGGAAAAACCATGATGGCCATTGCGCTTGCAGCGGTCATGTCAAATGAGTCATGGCAACGTAACTTAATCATCTGTCCGCCACACCTGGTGTACAAATGGCGAAGAGAGATACAGGAAACCATTGAAGGTGCGCGTGTCTGGATTTTAAATGGGCCAGATACATTAGCGAAACTTTTAATGCTACGTGAAAACCTGGGTCTTAATGCAGAGCAGGACGCGCCTGCTGAGTTTTTCATTATGGGACGTGTGCGTATGCGCATGGGTTTTAACTGGAAACCTGCTTTTGCTATTCGCAAAGCGTACCACCGCAAACACATTGAACAAGGCAATCCTGATTCAAAGACTTTTCTTAAAAAGTCAGAATATGTTGCCTGCCCTCGATGTGGTACGGGCGTGACATCGGATGATGTTGACGGTAATCCAGTTTTGGTGAAGCCGATTGACTACCCTGATAACAGGCGTTATACGTGTAGCGAATGCTTCGAGCCTTTATGGACACTGATGCGACCCTCTAGCCGACAAAAAACACGGCGAGACATGGTTGCTGATGCAATGTGCCAAATTCCAACGATTGGGCCAAAAACAGCGGAGAAACTGATCGCTGTATTTGGTGAAGACCTGCTTGGTGGAATGCTTGCAGATAATGTCTATGAGTTTATCAACCTGATGGATGAGGAAGGTGAGCTTGTTTTTTCAGACAAACAGGCCAAACGTATGGAACGTGCGATGGCTAATCTGGAAATATCGTTTGGTCAGGGCGGTTATCAACCAACGGAATTCATCAAACGTTATTTGCCCAATAATTATTTTGGGTTAATGATTGTTGATGAAGGTCATGAGTATAAAAACGATGCTTCAGCACAAGGTCAGGCCATGGGTGTACTTGCCGCTAAAGTTAACAAGGTTGTTTTATTGACCGGTACGTTAATGGGTGGTTATGCCGATGATCTGTTTTATCTGCTCTGGCGTGTGCTGACAAAGCGCATGATGGAAGACGGCTACGTGTATAACGCTCGTGGCAGTCTTGGTACAGCTTCGCTGGCATTTATGCGTGATCATGGTGTGTTAAAAGATATTTACTCTGAAATCGAAGGTGATAGTCACCGCACGGCGAAAGGTAAACGAATCACCATGCGAACCGTTAAAGCACCAGGCTTTGGCCCGAAAGGCATTGCGCGTTATGTGCTGCCCTTTACGGCTTTTTTAAAGCTCAAGGATATTGGTGGAAATATCTTGCCTGATTATCAGGAACATTTTATCGAAGTGCCGATGAGTGATCAGCAACAAGATGTTTATGCCAGCATGAGTTCAAGGCTTCAAGATGAGTTAAAACAGGCCTTGTGTAAAGGCGATACCAGTCTTTTAGGTGTGGTTTTAAACGTCATGCTGGCATGGCCGGACTGTTGTTTCAGGGAAGAAAATGTGAAGCATCCGAGAACGCGAGACACTCTGTTTTACAGTGGCTCGGTGTTTAGTGATGATGAGCTGATGCCAAAAGAAGAGGAGCTGATTAAGCTTTGTTGTGAAGAAAAAGCACAGGGTCGTAAAGTGTTGGCTTATACGGTTTATACCGGCAAGCGTGATACCGCGACCAGGCTGAAGGCTAAATTGCAACAAGCGGGATTAAAAGTGGCTGTTTTACGTGCATCGGTTGATACCTCAAAACGAGAAGACTGGATTATGGATCAGGTTGATCGTGGTATTGATGTATTGCTGTGTAATCCTGAGCTGGTAAAAACAGGTCTGGACTTACTGGATTTTCCAACCATCGTGTTTATGCAAACTGGCTATAACGTGTACACCCTGCTACAAGCCTCACGCCGTTCATGGCGTATTGGGCAAAAGCATGATGTATCCGTGTATTTCTTAGGTTATGCCGATACCGCGCAGATACCTTGTTTGGAATTGATGAGCAAAAAGATTGCTGTTTGTCAGTCAACCTCCGGCGATGCCCCCGATTCGGGTTTAGAAGTTTTAAACCCAGACGGTGACAGCCTGGAAGTGGCTTTAGCTAAACAGTTACTTGCTGCTTAACTTGATTGTTTTTTTAACCCAGAGGGTGTATAACCTTCTGGGTTGTTCGCCCTATTTTTATAGCTTAAATTTAGGAGAAACAAAAATGCACACCGAACTTGAAAAACGTGCGATTGGTTTTGCGGCGGCTGAGTTATTAATTTTTTCAGATGAGTCAGCGTCTTTCTACGATAACTATTTATTGTTTGTAGAGGCTGTGAAGAAAAATAAAACGCCAGGCAATTGTGAGATATATCAGCCATATGAACATATGCATGATGTAGAAGTTCTTAAGCTGATTGATGAGTTAAGTGATAACTTGCTATGTCAGTTTAAAACTGTTTTGGATGAAGCAAAAGCCGGTATTGTCCAGTGCGCCATCGATGGTGAACTTGACAGTGATATGAACCTGCTTTCTATGGAGTGTATGGTCAAAAAAGGATGTGAAGATGAGTTAATACATTCTTGACTATTACAGCCTGTCCTCGGACAGGCTTTTTTCAAAGAAATTTTGTTAAATAATAGAGATTTTTGAAAAAAGCGAATGTGCCTGCTGATGGCCAAAACTCAGCACTTTTTACCAGATCATGGGCTATGAAATATCTGGATAACACTTGTATGTAAGTGTTATAGCTCATCATTAATAATCACTCACTCTGTCGGAGAATATCCCGGCAGGGTTTTATTCTCCATAAATTACTATATTAAAGGAGAATAAATTATGTCAAATGTTGTTTATCGAAAAATCGGTATTAATAAAGGTAAAAAACGTATTTGGTTTGAAGGTCAAAAATTGGCGAGCCAGGGCATTAAGCCAGGTATGCGATTTAGCCTGACCAAAGATAACGAGAGAAAGATGCTGGTTATTGTTTTTGGTGATGATGGTGAACGAATGGTGAGCCGTCGTAAACAAAAAGATGCTTATTTACCTGTCATGGATGTACGCACTGATGATATTGAGGCGGTTTTTGGACAAGCTGAACGTATTCGTGCGGTTATTCGGTCTGTTGAGATCGTCATTACGATACATCATCGTGAAGTTGCTGAAAAAGAAAGGCTGGATCGACTGATCCACAAGCTGTGTAATCAAGAACCGTTAGATGTCGGTTCTTTGGCTCATGGTGGTGGTATTTTGGATCATGCTTTGCATACGGGTCTCAAAATGGTGAATATCGCATCAAGGCTGTCTTTTGCAGTTGAAATTGAAGGCAAATACTTAGATGCGAGCCAGCGTAATAACCCAATCTGGGACAAGGACTCAATTGCGATTGAAGCGCCCATGCAGGACGTTGAGGCATGTAAATTGCCACGGGTTGATATTTTATCAGCGGGATTACCTTGTACTGGCGCAAGTCTGTCAGGCCGTTCCAAAAACAAGCTGTCACGGGCTGAGGAGCATGAGAAAGTGGGTGCTTTATTTGTTTTTTTTCTTAATATCATTATGGCCACGCAGCCTGCCATCATTGTATTGGAAAATGTACCGCCCTATCAAGATACAGCAAGCATGACGGTGATCCGTCAAGTGCTTGCTGATATTGGTTATAGGCTGCATGAAACAATACTGGATGGCAATGAGATGGGCGCATTAGAAGCACGAAAACGCTTGTGTGTTATTGCTGTTACCAATGGTCTTAAAGGCTTTGATGTTAATAATATTGTGTCGCTAAGGAATAAAGAGCGCACATTAAATGAAGTAATTGAGCCGGTTGATGATGATTCATCACGATGGAAAAAACTGGATTATTTAGAAGCAAAAGCATTGCGTGATCTTAAGAGTGGTAAAGGCTTTAAGCGTCAACTACTTACTGGTGACGAAAGCCATTGTGGAACCATTGGAGCCGGTTACGCCAAACTGAGAAGTACGGAGCCGTTTTTGAAACATCCGGTAACAGGGCTGCAGAGAATCTTCATGTCCAGTGAACACGCCAGGATAAAGACGATACCTGGCACACTTGTTAGCGGCTTGTCAGAAACCGTTGCGCATCAAGTGTTGGGACAATCTGTTATCCATGTTGCTTTTCAAGCAGTGGGTAAAACATTGGGAGAAATGTTTTTGCATAATCTCAAGTTACAAAACTATTAATAACTAACGCTTTTTATAGAAGCGATTAAACCCAACGGGGAAACCTTCCCTGTTGGGTAAGGTTTCCCCTTTTTATTAGGAGAAACACAATGAATATAAATATTAATCCATCTGATATTAATGCCGAGAGAGAATTTATCGAAATGTCGTTTGACGACTGGTTTCAACAATTCACTCCAATTATTAATACAACGGGGGCTGCTTCGGGACTTTCTGCGGCAGTTTCAGATCTACAGCAAGAGCATTGCGTGTTTGAAACATATGGTTGTGAAGTTGGTAGAGTTGTCAATGTAGCTGATGATACCGAAGCCATGTTACACGTGTGGACATTACTTGAAGCTGAAGGTTTTATGTATATATCCAGCGGTTTTCACTTTGTTAATCGAATGGGTTATTTCATTACTTTAGAGCCAGCAGATGCTGGTAAATATTATGAAATAAACTACTAAAAACCAGCATTCTGTGGTT
>CAYQXD010000029.1:0-23703 GCA_964421315.1 uncultured Thiotrichaceae bacterium
CGGATATGCGCAATGTGGTTATTTTCCCCGAACGTTTCAACGGTCGATATGCTCGTCTGGACCGTCCGCATTCGGAGATCAGTCCCTGGTCGATATGGTTATCCTGGTCACCAGACCTGGTGCACTGGGGGGATTCCGAAGTGGTGATGAAGCCGGTGCAATATCACTGGGACGAAAGCAAAATCGGTCCCGGTGCCACCCCGATTCGCACCGATCGCGGCTGGCTCAGTATTTACCACGGCGTATTTGAAACCATGGACGGGGCAGTTTATCGCCTCGGTGTGGCGCTGCATGATCTAAGCAACCCGGCGAAGATTATTGGGGTTTCGGATGAGTGGGTGCTGGCCCCGCAAGACCCCTGGGAAATTACCGGCTATGTACACAATGTTGTTTTTAGCTGCGGTGCGGTAGAAGATGATGAAGGCGGCGTGAAAATTTACTGGGGTGGAGCCGATACCGTGATGTGTGCCGGCAGCGCGCGCCTTGATGATCTGGTTGATCTGTGTCTCAGCAACAGTCGTTTGCCTCTTTAGCGGAGGCAATACAGGAAAAATTTAAGCACAGAGGATCGCTCTTGCGCGTCTTCGGCAATTGCTCCTGGTACGCAGATAAAAACAGTCAGGGAGGGCACGACCAATTGTGTTTCTATTGCCCTGGATCTCCCGTTACATAAACAGTGATTAAATTAGAATTATAGATATGTTAGAAAAAGAACTAGAAAATCTTGACCCTATTGAAATGAGTGAACAACAGTTTGACCAGGCTGCTTGTTATATCAGGAAGCTCAAGACAGGGTTGATTGACTTTCTAAAAATGCCGAAACGGATCAATATCGTTAATTTTCCAATTGAAATGGACGATGGGTCTATACAGACAATTCAAGGTTATCGTGTCATTCATAATCAGGTGTTTGGTCCGTGCAAGGGGGGTATTCGTTACCATCCCGATGTCACCCTGGAAGAAGTGGTCGCACTTGCAAAACTGATGACATGGAAGTGTGCATTAGTGAATATTCCTTTTGGTGGCGCCAAGGGTGGAGTGGTCTGTGATACAAAAGCATTAAGTGAAAGTGAGCTGCGCCGTATTACACGTCGTTTTACCTCAGAGCTTGCTGATAATATTGGACCGTATACTGATATAGCCGCGCCTGATTTATACACCAATGAACAGACCATGGCATGGATATTTGATACTTATGATATTTTACATCCTGGTCAAAATAATCGCCCCGTCGTTACCGGAAAACCAGTCGAAATAGGTGGCTCGTATGGGCGGCATGAAGCAACAGGTAATGGTGTTTATCATGTCACAGAGCGTTTTTTATCCAGGGCACTTGTTCCCGATCAGCAAACAGTCGCAGGTGCCAGGGTAGTAATTCAGGGTTTTGGTAATGTTGGTTCAATTTCAGCGCAGGTATTTTTTCGCAATGGTGCAAAAATTATTGCAGTCAGTGATAGCCAGGGAGGTGTTTTTCACCAGGACGGACTTGATCCAGAAGATTTGGCGGCATTCAAAACCGAGCATGGAACCGTTGTTGGAATGCCTAACACTACAACCATTACGAATGAAGAAATTCTCGAACTTGAATGTGATATCTTGATTCCCGCAGCATTAAGTAACCAGATACATGCTGAAAATGCCAGTAAGATCAAAGCAAAACTGGTTGTGGAAGCGGCAAATGGCCCAACCACTCCTAAAGCGGATGAAATATTAAGTGAACGTGGAATTTATTTATTGCCAGATATTATGGCAAATGCGGGCGGTGTTACCGTGAGTTATTTTGAGTGGGTACAAAACCAGGCTAACCAGCAATGGGATATTGATGAAGTGAATGCCCGACTACAGAAGAGGATGTATAACGTCATAGATGCCGTGTTTAGTCGTTGGCAAGGATTTGTAGTCTGTGAAAATAAACCATCTGATAAAGAAATAATAAAAAAATCACAAAATCAGAAACCGGATTTCCGAAGTATTGCTTTATCAATTGCTATAGAACGTGTTGCGAAAGCAACACTAATGCGAGGTATCTGGCCTTAATTGTATATGGAACCCCTATAGTTTTTACTTTTGTAGATACGCATAAATATGAATTTATTGATTAACTTTTAGCGGTTTGGTATTTCCTGCAAGGTAACTAGAGAGAAAATAGGTTAACATTTTTAATAGCAAAATCAGATCACGGTTTTCTCTAATATACCGTAAAATTAAATAAACATTCTCTTCTTTGCATAGAATTGAACGCAGTCAGGTCTTTTTGTACCGGAACCAAATTAAAGGGATAGTGATTATTATTGGTGGTCTGATAGCTGCATTAGCAGGTTACTCATATATTAAATTAGGGGTTTACTATAAGGACGAGGGGGCAATCTCATTTGGTGCCATAGTAGCCATTCCGTTTGAAGATATAATAAATAACAAGGAATATGCGCTAGCTTCTGGTGTAGATAAAGTTCTGGGACACTGGGGAACGGATCTTGTTGTAGCAGGCGCGTTCCTTGCCACGAGTAGCGCAATCAGTGGGACAGTGTTTGGCGCATCAAGACAAATGTCAGTGATCGCTAAAGATGGTTGTTTCCTTGCCATTTTGGCGGAACAAACTAACCACATACCTGTTTATTCAATTATCACAATGGCTGGTCTCGTTTTTAGTATGGTGTTAGCTGGTTCTCTGCAAGTCATTCTTGAATTTGCTAGCGTAACCTTTTTACTGGCGTCATTGTTAATGGCTTATGCTAACTACAAAATTCGTCATTTAACTGATTCTTCTGCAGTTTTAACCATACTATCTTTGTTTGGCTTAATGATTGGTACAGTATCGATTCTTTACCATGAGATTAGTACCCAGGTACAGCAGATAGTTTTCATTGGTGGAATATACGTACTGTTAACATTTGGTTCCTTGTTGTATTCTAGAAAAATAAAGTGACAATTAAGCTCGCGGTTTAAATTTTTTCTTAGCTTCATTTGTGTTTATTAACGTGGTTGCCAGGGTTTGTGGTATTAAAAGATGGGTATTAAAAAAAATTAGAAGTGGCATTTCCTTTTCTAGCCGGTTTTGAGTTAAGCCTTTACTGAAATAATAAGTTGTTACCCTATGTCTATTACTATTAAAACAAAAAATCTAACGCGTTTACTTGGTGATTTCAAATTGAACGGGGTTCTTGGTTTTCATTTTACATGACCGTGCAGCGCTTTGCTAAGTGTGCTCCATGTGCGATATCGCTAACTTTGAGTTTAACCAAATCACAACTGCGTAACTTGCTATCGAGAGCAAGATTAAACAGGGCAAGGTCACGTTCCTTATTGGCTATTTGTAATCGAATGCGGATAGCCCAAACCTCATTGAGTTTTAGCGGTGGTTTCTGCCCCGTGATTTTGCCTTTGTTCCAGGGAATATGATTTAGCTTGTCGTACGTTAGATATTACATGGTAGTTCTCCATATTGATGATGGGAACCTGTTAATAATAATGAAATAGGTGTTAATTAATAGGCTGGGTGCCGTGAAGGTCCGTTCTCAACCAGATTTCCATTGTCTGAAAAAGTCGCTCAATGTCTCTTATGTGTTGTTTTGAGTCGTCGCCAATTGTCAGAGTATATCGGAATCAGCGTGTCAATTTGTTAGATAAGGCTTGAGCTAGCACAGTTTTATAGTTGATATTGGTGTTTTAAAATGACTTACAACTTACAACTTACAACTTACAACCCGCTATTCCCCATCTTTAACCTTGTTCTGCATTGCCGTCAGGTAATCATCCATTTCATCCTGATCTTTAAATACATTCATGCCATCCAGTGCTTTGATAATCTCAAAGACTTTTTTAATTTGAGGTTGCAGGTTAACCAGTAAAAATTTAGCTCCATTGTTATCCATCAACTTCTTTGTTTTAAAGATAACCCGTAAACCCGCACTGCTTAAAAAGTCCAGCTGTTTGAAATCCATAACCGTTGTACTGATTGATGCGTTAATTTCAGCATCAATGCTTTGTTGTAGTTCGGGTGCAGTATTGCTATCAAGACTACCTGTGATTGAAATACGCTTGCCATTATTTGCTACCGGGGTGATGATGATTTCTAATGACATGATTTTCTCCAGTACTGTTTTTATTTGAACTTATTTTACTTACTACTGAAACGGATAGAAAGGATAGCGACTATTTAGACGGTCTACAGCAAGGTTGCTGTAGTCAAGCTGTCAGTTGGATCTTTAATGGTTGGTATCCTTTTTATCGGTTTCGTTAGTAGTATAGTGTTTTGTAATGGTAAATACATTACGCTGATCGATTCTACTATATTCCTGTTTGTCTGTTAGCGATTTGATGATGTGTATACCCATGCCTCCTTCGCAATGGTCATGGTCCTCAAATTTTTTTTCTGTGTCGGACAAAGCATCAGTAAGCGGATTAAATGCCATGCCGCTATCGATAAAAGTGATGTTAATAGTATTGCCTGAATTGCTTAGTTCTATAGATACGGAATGATTTTCATTAGTTAAAAAGGCATAGTTTGTTATGTTGACAAAGGTTTCTTCAATGACCAGTCGTAGATCATGATAAATCTTTTCGGTTATATTGTTAGCCTTAAGATAGTTGGCAAGAAATGCTGATAACCTGGCGCACTCAGAAGTTTTATTTTGCACGGTAATAATGCTGCGGTTTAATGGCGCTTTTTTCATAGACTATTCATAACGAATAATGAGCAGGGTTATGTCATCAAATTGATCGGTGTCACTGGCAAAGTCATCGACACTTTTTATGATTTTGTTACCAGTTTCCATTGTATCGCTGGTGTCGGTATTTGAGATGAAGTGCAGTAGTTTTTCGTCAGTATATTGATTATCGTTTTTATCATGCGCTTCAGAAATGCCATCGGTGTACATAATTAATGAGGTTTTGTTGGCTAACGTAAACTTAATGTCAGGATAGTCTACGCAGTTCATCAAACCCAGTGCGGTTGCACCTTTAATTTCGTATGCCTCCGTGTTTTCTGATGCCTCAATAATGGGGTTCATATGCCCGGCATTGGCCATCACAATACTACCTGTGTGCAGGTTGATGCTGCCACAAAGTGCCGTGACAAACATGCATGCATCATTATTTTGCACTAGCACCTCGTTCATCGTGTTAAATGTTTGGCCAGGTGAAAGCCTGTCTCTTAGTGCACGGGTATAAAGGGTAACGGCTTTTGCCATAAACAGTGCGGCGGGCACACCTTTGTCGGATACATCGCCAATAATAAAATGTAACTGTTCACCTGTTTGCTGGTAATAGTACAGGTCACCACCAACTGATCGAGCGGGTTTTAAATAGGCAAATAGTTGGTAGCTGTTTTGTTTGAGCGAAACATTACCGGCACCTGGAAGCATCGACATTTGAATGTCAGTGGCTATTTGGATTTCACTTTCCAGTTTTTGTTGTTTGGCTGTGGTTTCGCGTATTTTGGTTATATATGCTTTTAAAGCTGTACGCATCGAACTAAAGTCATTAGTTAATGCGCCAATTACATCTTCACGCACAGCTTGAGGCAGCTTGGTATCAAGATGTCCAGCACCTATCTCTTTGGTCGCAATGGCAAGCTTGCCCAGGGGGCGTGTTAAATGAGATGTTATTAAAATAATAACAAATAATAAAAGCAGCAAACCAGTGGCAGCAATAATAGAAATTTTTATAGTCAGCGAGTTAATGTTTGCGATAAGTTCCTGTTCGGGTAGAACAATAATTACCTTCCATCCTGTGTTACCCAGGGTCTCAATAGCAACCCAGCAAAATCCATTTTGATGACGACAGGGTGTGTGTAAGTAAACGCTTGAGGATTGTGACTTACTGTTTATGTATTTTTGCCAGTTATCAGGGATAATTTTGTGGTCCAGAGTGTCAATTAATTTTTTCATATTGAGCGAGCCATCCGGGTGTGCAATGATAATGTCAGCTTTAGAAACAATAAAACCAAAACCGGTTTCACCAATATGTATATCCTTAACAATTTTGTCTAACCAGCTTAATTCAATATCCGCAGTGGCAATACCTGCAAAGGCTTTGCTGTCGCTTAAATAGATAGGCGTGGAGTAAGTAGCCATCAAAACATTGCCGCCGCCCGTATCAACATAGGGCTCTGACCAGATAGCAGCGTTTATCTTTTTAGCTTCGCTATACCATGTCTGGTTTTTATAATCGTAGTTTTCAGTTGCAAGATTAGAAAACACAAGCTTGTTTTCATTTTTATAATCATTTTTATAATAATAAGGAGAAAAATCAGTCACGGAATGGAGCAATGTGCTTGTTTCTAAAGCCACTGCCATGCCAAATATATCTGCATTGGTTTTTAAAAAGGCTTTAATTATCTGGTGGATTTGTTTTTTTGTTATTTCGGGTGATGAAATAACAGCGGCTAATGAATCCGCATTGGCTTCAACGGTATTAAATAGTTTTTCAATTTTAGCTACGGTTGATGTGCTTGTTGTTTTTGCCAGATCGGCAACATAATCTTCAAGTAACAAACGTGATAAAAAATAATTGGTAGCCAGTACAATAATAAAAATGAGTGTGACAAGAGGAATAATCCACATGTTTAAGCGGGCAGCAAGGCTTTGAAAAGGATTGTTGACGGTCATTATGGCTAATGATTATAGTCCTGGTATGTAGCATTCGCATAGAGCGTATGATATTAAGCTGGAGATTTCACAGGAATGTTGAATTTTCCTTGAGTAAAATGCAGTATTTTGATAGTGTTCGCGTCCCTTGTAGATGTTGAAGCATCACAGGGTTAGAATTTACAACCTGACTTTAGGCGCGTAGCTCAGTTGGTTAGAGCGCTTCCTTGACATGGAAGAGGTCGGTGGTTCGAATCCACTCGTGCCTACCAAAAACAGAGTTGGCAGTTTGTAGTAGGCAGTTATCAGTAAAAGCTTTTGACTGCAAACTGACGACTGCCAGCTGCTAACTTTTTAAAAACAAGCGGTCTTTCGTAGTGATCGCCACTGGAGAAAAAATGCCACAAAACACCCCTGTTATTACTCTGCCTGATGGCAGTCGACGTTCCTTTGAAACGCCTTTAACGGTTATGGATGTGGCTGCAGATATTGGTCCAGGTCTGGCCAAAGCAACGTTGGCGGGTCGTGTTAATGGCGTACTGGTTGATGCCTCCTACCTGATAGAAAGCGATGCGCAGCTCGCCATCGTCACTTCCTGTGATGAAGATGCCTTAGACTTGATGCGCCACGATGCCGCCCATATTATGGCGCAAGCCGTACAGGAGTTATTTCCCGGCACACAGGTGACTATAGGCCCTGCGATTGAAAACGGTTTTTATTACGATTTTGCACGTGACAAGCCATTTACCGATGAAGATTTAAAAGTTATTGAAGATAGAATGCGTGAAATTGTTAAACGCGATCTGCCGATTGTGCGTGAAGTGATGGATAAAGCTGAAGCGGTAAAAACTTTTGCTGAACTCGGTGAAAAATACAAAGTAGAAATCATTCAGGACATTATTCCAGATGGTGAAGAAGTTTCTATTTACCGTCAGGGCGACTGGTTTGATGTTTGTCGTGGCCCGCACATGCCGAGCACCGGCAAACTGGGTAAAGGGTTCAAGCTGATGAAAGTTGCTGGTGCCTACTGGCGTGGTGATTCAGACAACGAGATGCTGACCCGTGTATATGGCACTGCATGGCCGGATAAAAAGCAGCTGAATGCGTATTTGCATCAGCTGGAAGAAGCAGAAAAGCGGGATCATCGCAAGCTGGCCAAAAAGCTGGATTTCTTTCATATGCAGGAAGAAGCACCGGGTATGGTATTCTGGCATGAGAAAGGCTGGTCAATTTATTTAACGGTGCAAAACTATATTCGAGAAAAATTGCGCCAGCACGATTACCAGGAAATTAATACGCCATTAATTGTTGATCGCAGTCTGTGGGAAAAATCGGGTCACTGGGACAAATTCGGTGATATGATGTTTACCACACACTCAGAAAACCGTGATTATGCGATCAAACCCATGAACTGCCCCTGTCACATACAGGTGTTTAATCAGGGCTTGAAAAGCTACCGTGATTTACCGCTACGTCTGGCTGAATTTGGCTCATGCCACCGCAATGAGCCTTCAGGTACTCTGCATGGCCTGATGCGGGTAAGAAACTTTGTGCAGGATGATGCTCATATTTTCTGCACTGAAGATCAGTTACAGGATGAGGTCTCCGACTTTATTGATCTGGTTTATGAAGTGTATGAAGATTTTGGTTTCACCGATATAAAAGTTGCTTTATCGACCCGCCCAGAAAAACGTGTGGGTGATGATGAGGAATGGGATAAAGCTGAAAAAGCGTTGCAAGTGGCACTGGACAACAAAAAACTGGACTGGAAACTGCAACCGGGTGAAGGTGCTTTCTACGGTCCAAAAATAGAATTTGTCTTGCGTGACTGTCTGGGGCGTGAATGGCAGTGTGGTACTTTACAGGTCGATTTCTCCATGCCCGGTCGGCTCGATGCTCAGTATATTGCTGCGGATGACAGCAAACATACACCGGTGATGTTACACCGTGCAATTTTAGGTTCCATTGAGCGATTTGTGGGTATTTTGATCGAAGAACACGAGGCCAAATTTCCGCTCTGGTTGGCACCGGTTCACGCTGTGATTCTCAATATTACCGACAAACAGGCCGAATTTGCTATAAAAATGCAAAAAAGTCTTGTTTCGCAAGGATTTAAGGTAGAATTGGACTTGAGAAATGAGAAGGTTGGATATAAAATTCGCCAGCACATTTTACAGCGGGTTCCCTACATGCTGGTTGTCGGCGATAGGGAGCTTGAAACAAATACAGTGGCCGTTCGCACGCGAAGCGGTGAAGACCTGGGAACCATGTCAATTGACGAGGTAGCCAGCAGGTTTTCATTGGAGATCGCGCGCCGCGGTCATGCCGTTTTAGAGGAATAAAACTATCGCTTCACCAAAAAAGACACGCATAAATAGCGACATCACTTATCCTGAAGTACGGGTTATTGACCACGAAGGCGAACAACTCGGTATTATGACAAGCGATGAGGCGCTGGCAAAAGCAAAAGGTGTCTCACTGGATTTAGTAGAAGTTTCTCCCAATGCGCAGCCGCCTGTTTGCCGGATCATGGATTTCGGTAAATTCAAGTTCGAAAACAGCAAGAAGAAACAGGGCGCGAAAAAGAAACAACGCCGCACCCAGGTAAAAGAAATTAAATTCCGCCCTCGTACCGAGGTTGGTGACTATAAAGTCAAGCTGAACAAGCTAACCAGGTTTCTTGAAAATGGTGATAAAACCAAAGTAACCATGCGCTTTCGAGGCCGTGAATTCGCCCATCAGGAACTGGGCATGGAATTGTTAAAACGTGTCGTGGCTGACCTGGAAGAAATCGCCAATGTAGAACAAATGCCGGGTATGGAAGGTCGCCAGATGGTGATGGTGCTGGGTCCGAAAAAGACTAACAAATAAACAGTTATTAAGTTGTAAATTTCAGATTTTAAGTGATAAAACATACAACTTATAACGTACAACTTACAACATATTTTTGTGGAGAAGGCAAATGCCTAAGATGAAAACAAACCGAGGAGCTGCAAAGCGTTTTCGCAAGAACGGTTCCGGCGGATTTAAGCGCGGTAAATCACATCGTCGTCATATTTTGACTAAAAAGAGCACCAAGCGTAAGCGTCATTTGCGTGATGATGCACAGGTGCATGAAAACGATAAGAAGATGATTCAGCGCCTGCTTCCATTTGTGTAGACCATACGTCTAATTTATTAGTGGTTATTTATAAAACACTGGTTATTTATAAAACATATAGAGAAATAGAGCAATGCCAAGAGTAAAAAGAGGCGTACAGGCCCGCGCTAAACATAAAAAAGTTTTAGCCAAAGCAAAAGGTTATTATGGTGCCCGCAGTCGTGTTTACCGTGTAGCACATCAGGCGGTTATTAAAGCCGGTCAATATGCATATCGTGACCGCCGTGTTAAAAAACGCATGTTCCGTGCATTATGGATTGTCCGTATTAATGCCGCTGCACATGAGTGTGGCATGTCATACAGTCGCTTAATCAATGGTCTGGCAAAAGCAGATGTTGCAATTGACCGTAAAGTACTGGCTGATCTTGCTGTACACGACATGGCAGCCTTTACACAAATTGCTGATAAAGCCAAACAAGCACTCGCCGCTTAACTATTACGAGTATATTCGGCAGCATGCTGCTGAACAGGCTTATCAGTACAAAAGGGGAAGCGTGCTTCCCCTTTTTTTATTGTGCCCTTTTTGTTTTAATTGGAAACGAAAAAGATTGAACCACAGAGGACACAGAGGACACAGAGGAAAAATGATATGTTTTTCGCCTAAGGCGTAAAACTAAAAAACTCTGTGACCTCTGTGACCTCCGTGGTGTAAAGTTTTTAAAATCTTTCACACGGGAGTAAGGCGTGGATTTACAAAAGTTAACCGCAGATGCACTTGCAACAATCAATGCGGCTGACAATCTGGACGTTCTGGATCAGATTCGGGTTGATTACCTTGGAAAAAAAGGTGAATTGACCTCATTGCTAAAAACATTGGGTAAGTTACCAGCGCAGCAAAGAAAAGCAGCTGGTCAGGACATTAACAATGCAAAACGTGAAGTGCAGCTGGCACTTGAACAATGTAAGCAATCGCTGGAAGCTGAAAAACTCAACGCAAAATTGGCCAGTGAAAAAATTGACGTGACTTTGCCGGGTCGTGGCCAACAATCGGGTGGTTTACACCCGGTAACAAGAACCATGGCGCGTATTGAAGATTTGTTTTCACGCCTGGGTTTTACCGTTGAACAAGGTCCTGAAATTGAAGATGATTTTCATAATTTTGAAGCCCTGAATATTCCCTCGCATCATCCTGCACGTGCCATGCACGATACATTTTATTTTGATACCAACACCCTGTTGCGTACCCATACCTCACCGGTTCAGGTGCGTCACATGGAGACCGACAAACCACCCTTGCGTATCATCGCCCCAGGCCGTGTTTATCGCTGTGATTCTGATTTAACGCACACACCGATGTTTCATCAGGTAGAAGGTTTGCTGGTTGATGAAAACGTAAGTTTTGCCGATTTGATGGGTACACTGGCTGATTTTCTAAAACAGTTTTTTGAAAACGAAAATTTACAAACGCGTTTTCGTCCTTCGTATTTTCCTTTTACCGAGCCCTCGTCGGAAGTCGATATTCAGTGTGTAATGTGTAAAGGTGACGGCTGCCGTGTGTGTGGTCACACCGGCTGGCTGGAAGTTTTAGGTTGTGGCATGGTACACCCGAAAGTGTTTGAATCGGCTGGCATTGATACTGAAAAATACACCGGTTATGCCTTTGGCATGGGTGTAGAGCGCCTCGCGATGTTACGTTACGGGGTGAATGACTTACGTTTGTTTTTTGAAAATGATATTAAATTTTTACAGCAGTTCGCGTAGGAGCAGGTCATGAAATTTAGCGAACAATGGTTAAGAAGCCGGGTTAATCCTGATATTTCAACACAGCAAATGTGTGATCAGTTGACCATGGCCGGGCTGGAAGTTGATAGTCTTGAGCCGGCAGCAGGAGACTTTACAGAAGTGTTTGTAGCACGAGTAGAGTCTATGGAAAAGCACCCTGATGCAGATAAGCTAAATGTTTGTCAGGTAACAGATGGCAGCGAAGCGCTGCAAATTGTTTGTGGTGCGGCAAATGTTCGACCCGGCCTGCTAATTCCACTGGCAAAAGTCGGTGCGGTATTACCCGTAGTTAATAAACCCGGGGCCCATAAAAATAAAACAATGGAAAATGAATCATGGACGGTTAAGCCAGCAAAATTACGTGGCGTAGAGTCATTCGGCATGTTGTGTTCGGAAAAAGAACTGGGGCTGGCTGACAGCGCAGAAGGTTTGATGGAGCTGCCGGATGATGCACCACTGGGACAAAATATTCGCCAATATCTGCAGCTTGATGACAATATAATCGAACTGGATTTAACACCAAATCGAGGTGACTGTTTAAGCATAGAAGGTATCGCTCGTGAACTTGCCGCGCTCAACCAGTGTGAAATCAGTGAGCTGCAATGGCAGCCGGTTAAACCAACCATTAAAGATGAGTTTCCCATTGAGATTCATGCAGAAATTCTTGCTAGTGAAGCCTGTACTCATTATTGCGGTCGTGTAATCAAAGGCGTTAACGTTAAGGCGCAAACACCACTATGGATGCTGGAGCGTTTACGTCGCAGCGGTATCCGCAGTTTAAGTCCGGTAGTTGATATCACCAATTATGTCATGCTGGAACTGGGACAACCTATGCATGCCTTTGATTTGCAAAAATTGAATGGCAAGATTACTGTTCGATACGCAAATACTATAGAGTCTAAAAATGCAGAGAAAATTACGTTATTAGACGGTAAATGCATCGAACTTCAACAAAACACATTGGTCATTGCCGATGATATCAAAGTGCTTGCACTTGCAGGTGTGATGGGTGGAGAAGATTCTGCCGTTGACGATTCTACCACTGATATTTTCCTTGAAAGCGCATTCTTTAAACCCGAAGTTATTGCCGGTAAAGCCAGAAGTTATGGTTTACATACTGATTCTTCACACCGTTTTGAGCGTGGTGTCGATACTCAGCTGCAGCTTCATGCAATTGAACGGGCTACTGACTTAATCCATGAAATCTGTGGTGGTGAAGTCGGCCCTGTGATTGAACATAAAACCCCAGCACATCCTAAAGAAACCGCAGCGATACATTTGCGCTCAAAGCAAATTAAACGAGTGCTCGGCATCGACTTATCGGATGATGATGTGACAGGCATATTCCAGCGTTTAGCTATGGAAGTAAAAGCGAGTCCTGATGGCTGGTTAGTCAAGCCACCCAGTTTTCGTTTTGATATTCAGATTGAAGCGGATTTGCTGGAAGAGCTGGTTCGTGTTTATGGCTACAATAATATCCCGCGCACAAACCCGAGTTACCATTCTATTATTCAAGCGCAGCCTGAAGCCAGAAATGCCCTCAATACATTAAAAAAATGTTTGGTCAACCGTGGCTATTATGAGGCGATTAGTTACAGTTTTGTTGACCCTAAATGGCAGAAGATACTAGATCCGCAGTCGAAAACCATTGCCCTGGCAAATCCGCTGTCTTCAGAAATGTCTGTGATGCGCACCACTATGTGGGCGGGTTTGCTTAGTGCACTGAAACACAATGTAAACCGTCAGCAAAGTCGGGTACGGCTGTTTGAAACCGGTTTGTGCTTTAAGCCATATGGTAAATTAGCTGCAGATGCTGGTGATGACCCAAATGGTAACAAAATAGAAATTGAGAAGATAGAGCAGGAACCCATGTTTGCTGGGGTTATTTGTGGTGATATGCATCCTGAACAATGGGTAGAAGCCACTCGAAAAGTTGATTATTTTGATATTAAATCTGATGTAGAAGCCTTATTAGCGTTTTCATCGAAAGCAACCATTTTTGAAGCCGCAGAACATCCCGCACTGCATCCGGGGCAGAGCGCCTGCATCAAACAAGAAGATGAAGTTATTGGCTGGATAGGGGCGTTGCACCCTGAAGTGCAAAAAGCGCTGGATATTGATCCAACAACTTATGTTTTTGAGTTAAAACAGACTGCTGTCAAAAATAACCGTATTCCTGCATTTGCGCCACTGTCACGCTTCCCGGAGGTAAGGCGCGATCTTGCTATTCTGGTTGATGAAAAAACCCCGGTGGCTGAGATTTTGTCAGCAATTAAAGCGACATCGTCAAATTTACTCAAAGAAACACAATTATTTGATATATATCAGGGAAAAGGGGTAGGTGAAGGAATAAAAAGTGTCGCTTTCGGCTTGATTTTACAGGAGTTTTCCCGCACTCTTACCGATAATGAGGTGGATGCTGAAATTGAAAATATCGTATCTACACTAAATCAAAAATTTGCTGCTACACTCCGGGAGTAGGTATGGCATTGACGAAAGCCGATATGGCAGAAAGTTTATACGAAGAATTGGGCTTAAATAAGCGCGAAGCCAAAGAACTGGTTGAATTGTTCTTTGAAGAGGTTCGTGCCGCATTAGGTGATGCAAATCACGTAAAGCTGTCTGGTTTTGGAAATTTTGTATTAAGAAACAAAACAGAGCGACCCGGTCGCAATCCAAAAACAGGTGAAGAAATTCCCATTTCTGCTCGTCGCGTCGTAACCTTCAGACCCGGACAGAAACTCAAGCAAAGAGTAGAAGCTTATGCTGGAAGCCAGCAATAATAACGCCAATAATAATGACAAGCTGCCCGTCATACCAGGAAAACGCTATTTTACGATAGGAGAAGTCAGTGAATTATGTGGCGTTAAATCCCACGTTTTGCGCTATTGGGAACAGGAATTCACCCAGCTAAAGCCGGTAAAACGTCGCGGCAATCGTCGGTATTATCAGCGTCATGATGTTATATTGATACGCCAGATCCGAAGTTTATTATACGATCAGGGTTATACCATTGGTGGTGCCAGACAAAAACTAACCGGTGAAGATGTGGCTGATGATAACTCACAAAGCCAGCAGATTATTCGCCAGATGCGAAATGAGCTGGAAGGGTTACTTTCGATACTCAGATAAAGATACCTACATTCCCACACAGAGCATGGGAACGAGAAAAATAAAACGTCTGCCATAAAGACTGATCACAGTACAACCACTACACAAGGACATGGCAGTGTTTTCTGTTATTTAGATATTACATAGTTAAGCTGGTATTAATTGGTTTTATGCTGCCTACAATTAAATATTGGGTTAATTTTAATGCAGATTAACAACCTAATATTGGGCAGCACCTAATGCGGTGCTACCCAATTCAAAACTAACTTTAAACATTGCTGTTTAAAGTTGAATCGGCGAATTAATTATTAGGCACTGGTGGATGAAGTTGTACATTACCTCCACCGAGCACATCTCCTACAAACAAACCTCCATCAGTATATACATGGAATTGATCAGGATCACGGTCTTTCTTACCAGCAGGTTCTCCACAATCTATCAGCTTCCCACTAGTTGAAACAGAAGTAGTATTTCCATCTGGATCTGTTAACAATCCAATGCCGGCGAAATGTAATACGTTGATATCAAATCCTTTTTTAGCACCAGGCTGCCCAGGGCTTTTGCTACCACTGTTAGGACAATATGATTCTACACGCTCACAGCCAACAACTTCGACATCGGGAACTCTTAGATGACTTCCATCAGTATGCCTGACAATATTCAAATGACCAGAAGGTGGGGGACCTACGTTACCACCAAAAGAAGCAATTTTTTGCCCCTCAGGTCCAACAAAAGCTGAATCGAACCCACCGAAGGTTGCCCAACATGCTCTCTGCTCGACACCAAACACTATTAAAGCCAGCGCTGATGAACCCTTAACCTTTACAATCATCTTCTTAACATTTTCTAAACCAACACCAGCGATAGTAGCAACGCCATTGTTACCGGTGTCAACTAAGGTGAAAACTGAAGGTGGAAATCCTTTCCGCATCATAATAACTTCTGCTGGATCTTCGTTCTCAGAGAACTCTACGTCCATAATAGTGACACCACCAACTGTAACGCCTTTTCTGTTTATACCTGTAAAATCAAAACTAAATTCGCCAGGCATATCAGCGTCATCTGGATCATCCACCAGAGCATCGGGAGGTGAGACATCAACTTTGTCGTTTGCCAAAATAGCAGTCTTGCCTAGTGCTGTGTCATTCTCATAAGGCATACCTACCTCGCCGCCAAGGCCTCTACCTGGTCCACCAAACGTTTCATTAGTGGTACCTAAATCGTCATCGCGTCCAGTACAACCTCCCGGACAAGCAGAGTCGAAAATAATTGCTGCTTCGGAAGAAAAAAGTGAATTACTCGATTCTCGATTCTACAGCCACTGAGCCGTTTACCGAACAACCGCTGATTCCACTACCAGCGGATAACTCAGTGATAATTGTCCCTGCCGGTAAACCCTCAAAATCGATTACACATGTCTGCTGAGGAGCAGCTATTATAATAGTTGGCCACATTATTACAGCTATGATGCCCCTATAGAAACAAACAGTTTTTTTGTTAATCTATATTTTTTATACATTTCTAATCCCCTTATTTACATTGACCTAAACAAAACACACATTAAATCATCCAACAACATCAAATAACATAGCAATTCCCATACCAAGAAAGAACATATTGTAACCAGCTGATTTAAATATTATTTTTGTAGATGTTAAGATTAGAAATTTATTCATTGTAAAAATAAGTGACACTTTTTAGTCAAATAATTACTATTTTTAACTAGTAACCTGCGTGAAAGCCCTTTGCATAGTTATTTCAGCAGATATTTTAATCGTTACGGACTACTGTTAAATTTTGTGACACTTCTTGAAATACCTGCTTATGAGTCTATTACCTATAACTGTTTAAGCCTCATTCACTGGCACAATATCCACAAACACACCTGTGGTGTATAAGGACATACGAAAACCAAACCACGACCGGCCGGAATGGGTCGGTAACTATCCTTCAGGATTGGTTAATTTCCAATCTCTCCATCCCATTTTTTATCTCATTTAATTAACTAGCTTCGCATGTAAAATTTGTGCTCTCTACTATACTTCTTGTGATATGAGCCAAAATAAACTGTAACTATCTAACATAATTTATTTGGGATTATTTCATGGCGATAAAAACACTTATCTTTTCAATTCCTTTACTATTCATCAGCTTACAAAGTTTTGCTGACTCCACTTTAGATGCGGCCATTGGCGGTGGTCTTGGAGGAGCAGTAGGTGCCGCCATAGGTAATGAGCTTGGTGGCCGAGAAGGCGCAATTCTTGGTGGTGCATTAGGTGGCGCAACGGGTGCGGCGATTGCTACTGATAATGATAAACATGAGCGAAATTACTACAGATCATCTACAGGTAATAATTACAGAGCACCTGCCAGCAGTAACAATAAAGGCTCCTTTTGCCCTCCCGGTCAAAGAAAAAAAGGTCGTTGTTAATCACCACAAGTAAGCGTCTGAAATGGGTCGGTTTTACTCGGTCAGATATATTTTCTAAAAGTCCGTTGTAGAATAATCACTGGATCAAGCCATACAATTTACATTACAGATAAATATAATACGAAAAAGTAGAGAGTTGGGGGGGTTGACAATGCCTGTTGGTTATTGCGCCCTACTACGGCTCTGACTTTCACCAACAGATCAATCACAACGCGGATCACCTCGTTGGCTCCAGCGAATCAAAAAACCAGGAATCGGTAGTGAGTCGCAACCATGATCTTTTTCACAAATAAGATCCCATTGCGGTTCTGCTTTCTGATGACATTCGAAACAATTACCACCAAATTTATTGACCACCTGCGTGGTACCACGAACTTTTATTTTCGATCCCTCTTCTGAAACGTCCAGCTCAAAGAACTCCCAGTCACTGGTTTTTGTATTCCATCCTTTATGATGCTTAATCATTACTTCCGCTGGGATCAATTGCACGATAGAACCCGGCGGATAAGTCGCCCCTTCCAGCGACATCGCTGCAGCAAAGGTATCATCTAGTTTGCCCAGGAGATTACCAACAAAAAAACCGCGCACAGGATACATCTCCTGTAAACAAACAAAAGAATCTTCAGTCACCGGAATTGCTTTGCTGGAATCAGTTATTTTTTCTTCAACGTCAGACGGCACTTTTTCGTTATTGCCCTGCTCTTCATCTGTGCTAACTATCATGCAGCCACCACTGGTTAGCAACCACAAACAAAGCAGTAACCTTACAAGCTTTTTAACTTGATTAAACATCTCCTATTACCTTTTTTACACTGCCGATTCATAAAACTACAAAAAACTCAACGACTATGGACTGAAAGTCATTACACTATCTGAAGGTTTGCAAAGGGTCGATTATTCTCTGTCAAGCAATTTTCATGATGGTCTGTTATGGATAATTATTGAACGAACACAACACTAAGCATCAAGTGTAGCCACACTTAATACTCCCAGTAAAGCTGTAAAACGCATGACTGTCGCTTATATGTGATTTTCCTTCCAGCATTAAATAAAGCAATGCCTACAGGTTGGCTCAGGTGATACAGTAGCTCCTCCAGGTCACTACTTTTAACATAATCACGCCTTATGCATCATTCGTTCCCGACAAACGCTGCATAAGGGAGATTATATTAAATCCCTTCGCCTTCCAGCGCAGTAAACAACACTGCTCGGACGCTGGGTAACATAAGCTCAGCTAAAGCTTCGACTTATTTGTTATTACGCGGCATAAAAAAGCATCAGCTTTAAAATATTGCATTTCTTGCTAATTCACCAGTTATAAGAAAATTGACGTGGTCTAATTGCCAATAATACTGCTGAACAGGCATTGTTAGGTGATTTCAACAAAGCGGTTGATGATGCTGTAATGGATAGCAGTGAAGCGCACCAGAACCAGATGATGCAGATTTTATCTGATCCTACGAAAGCGGCTAACTTCTCTCGTATTATTTTTGATTTGTTGAAGTTGGGTGCTTAATCATGTGTACAGCTGATTGCCTGGCTGCTAGTGTTAAAACACTTCGAATGGATGTTTAGAAGGACGAACAGCCCTCGAAGAGCTAAACGCCGTAGCCTGACTTCTAGTATTAATCACATCCTGTGCATCGGCATAGGTAGATGATACTTTGTAAGGCAAGTAAATTGATATAGGTAACCGATGAAACGGATGTAAGGATTTTCTTAATTAGCTGTAGTAAAGCTTAAAACCAAGGACTTACTGTGGACTTAACAAGAAACACATCATTTTTTTATCTAGGCAATTAAATCATAACCTATTGATTCATTTGGTCGGGACGACAGGATTTGAACCTGTGACCACTACACCCCCAGTGTAGTGCGCTACCAGACTGCGCTACGCCCCGAAGGGTGTGTAGATTACACGAAAGTTTTTGCATACGAAATAGGCAAACGCCATATCGTCAATTATTTCACTATTTTTTTGTAACTTATCAATAAGTAGTGCAGATCAGGTAGTTACCTTTCGCCAGAGCGTACATGGAGCAGTGGTACAGGGACATACCCTTAATGAATCTAAGGATGGATGTATTTACAGCGACCCTGAATGCAGACCGCCTGAGCTGCACCGACTTATTGAGAATTTGCTTTTTTTTGTGTTAGTCTTTCTTTTTTAAACTCACATCAAGCATAGCGGTAATGAAAGACCTGGATCAGCAAACAAAAACAATATATCTAACAGACTACCAACCTCCCAACTTCGTCATTGACCATGTTGATCTTACTGTCGAGTTAGCTGAAGAGCAAACTCGTGTCCTTTCAAAATTACAATTAAAAAAACAGGGTGAAGATAAATCCTGTCCATTGGTTTTGATGGGAGAAAACCTTAATCTGGGCGAAGTTAAAATCGACAATATCTTAATCAATAGTGCTAGTTATAAAGTAACGGATACTGAATTAATCATACCGGATGTCTCGGATTCATTTACCCTCGAAATAGAAACCTTTATCAAACCACAGGAAAATTTTTCACTGGAAGGACTGTATAAATCCAGTGGTAATTATTGTACACAGTGTGAAGCGGAAGGTTTTAGAAAAATCACTTATTTTCTCGACCGTCCCGATGTGATGTCCTTGTTTAGCACTTTGATTATTGCTGATAAGACTAAGTACCCAGTGCTTTTATCGAATGGGAATCTGCTGGAGACAGGCGAATATGGTGATGGTCGTCATTGGGCAAAGTGGCAGGACCCGTACAAAAAACCCTGTTATCTTTTTGCGCTTGTCGCGGGTGATTTAGCTTTTATAGAAGACCACTATGAAACCATGAGTGGCCGAAATGTGCAGTGTCGTATTTATGTGCAGCATCATAATATTGATAAATGTGATTTCGCTATGGTATCACTTAAAAAGTCGATGCAGTGGGATGAAGTTACATATGGTCGTGAGTACGATTTAGAGGTTTATAACATTGTTGCAGTTGATGATTTTAATATGGGCGCAATGGAAAACAAGGGCTTGAATGTTTTTAATTCCAAGTATGTTCTGGCAAAACAGAATACTGCTACCGATACTGATTTTATGGGAATAGAAGGCGTAATCGGCCATGAATATTTTCATAACTGGAGTGGTAACCGAGTGACTTGCCGTGACTGGTTTCAGTTAACCTTAAAAGAAGGACTGACGGTATTTCGAGACCAGCAATTTACTGCAGACATGAATTCTGCCGCGCCAAAACGTATTGATGATGTCAATGTTTTACGTACTGCCCAGTTTGCCGAAGATGCAGGCCCAATGGCGCACCCCATTCAGCCAGACTCCTACCAGGAAATAAATAATTTCTACACGGTAACAGTGTATAACAAAGGTGCTGAAGTCATCCGCATGATTTATACCCTGTTAGGCAAAGATAAATTCCGTCAGGGCATGGATTTATATTTTACGCTTTACGATGGGCAGGCGGTCACCACAGAAGAATTTGTTAGCGCAATGGAACAGGTCAGTGAGATTGATTTATCTCAGTTCCGGCTCTGGTACAAGCAGGCTGGAACGCCAGAACTTACGGTTAAGGAAAAATTTGATGTGGATAAAAAAACATATACTCTGGAACTGTCGCAATCCACACCGGCGACAGCTTCATCGACAACATCAGGGCAGGAAGAAAAGCTGCCATTTCATATTCCACTAAAAATCAGTTTCTTAACTAAAAACACAGGGTCAGTAGCTGATTCTGCACCTGATCGCGAGTCTGGCCAGGCGGCAACAGTGCTGAATTTCACCAAAAACAGACAGCAATTTGATTTTAAAGGCATTAGCGAAAAGCCGGTGCTCTCAATTTTGCAGGGTTATTCTGCACCGGTGAAATTAAAATTTGAGCGCGATGATGAAGAGCTGGCTTTTTGCATGGCACATGAAAACGATGATTTTAATCGTTGGGACGCAGGGCAACAGTTATCAACAAGATTGATTTTAAGCCTGGTGGATTCGATTAATAGCGGTGGTGAGTTGTTATTGCCAGATTATTATATAGCCGCCTGTGAAAAAACAATAAAAGATAAAACACTGGATAAAGCATTAACCGCCCGTGCTTTAACTCTGCCATCACTGATGTATATTGGTGAAATGATGCCGGTAGTAGATGTTGATGCTATTTTTCAGGCAAGAGAGTTTATTTACAGGCAGTTAGCTGGGATACTTGAGCCTGCGTTGTCGGCGGTTTATCAGGAAAACTCACAAGATGGATATAGTTTGTCTCCAGAATCAATGGGAAAACGCTTTTTACGCAATCAGGCTTTATCTTATTTGATGTATTTGGGTGAGCAGGGTGAATTTTTAGCAAAACAACAGTACCAATCAGCCGATAATATGACTGATCAAATGACTGCCTTTAAAGCACTGGTTCATCATGAAGCGAGCAGTTCGCAGGAAACCGCAGGTTCAGAAGAAATCATAAGCGCTTTTTATCAACAGTGGCAACATGACAACCTGGTGATGGACAAATGGTTTACTGTGCAAGCAACGGCTCCATACCTTATGGCGCATGCTTCAGCAGAGACAAGAGTTAAACAGTTGTTCGAACATAAAGACTTTGATATAAAAAACCCTAACCGGGTGCGTTCTTTATTAGGGGCTTTTTGTTCGGCTAACCCAACCTGTTTTCATGATGTCAGTGGATTTGGTTATGCATTGCTGGAACAATATATAGGAATACTCGATGCCATAAATCCACAAATTGCTTCTCGTTTATGTGTGCCATTAACACGCTGGAAACGTTATAACAAGACACGCCAGCAGTTAATGAAATCGGCCCTACAAAGGCTGGTTTCATTGCCGAATCTTTCTAATGACGTGTCTGAGCTGGTTGAAAAAAGCTTGAAGTAGGTTGATATGGTGCTGTTTTTACGTGTGTGACCGATATTTGAGTAAAATTTGACTTTTTAATAGAGATTTTAAGCAGATATTCCATGTAAGGTCTAAACTTGATGAAAGTATCGGTATGCTAGTACTCAATTCATGTAATAATTTAGCATGATAATGCAGTTGTAGGGTGTGCAGGCTTTTATGCCCACGTTTTAGCCAGGTAGTTCTCATTTGGCTTCAACGCGTGGGCATAAAAGCCTGCCCAAGCTACAGCTAACTGAACTCGCGACTATTAGCTGGATAGAGTATCAGCTGCCAACTGATCTATAAGCTGATAGATTTTTGTGCATATGAAAGCAAACAAGCAAACAAGTAAGCAGGAGCGGTAGACTATGTCGAATGTTGTTTCACTGTTCAGTGATACCCAAAAATATGAGGAAAGACCTGTTGTTGTCCTGGCCGATGACGATCCCTCCATTCGTCTTATGGTGCGACATGTACTGGAGTCTGAAGATTACGATATTGTAGAGGCCGCTGATGGGCTGGAAGCAATAAAAGCAGTAGAGAAGTATCATCCAGCACTTATTCTGCTTGATGCTATTATGCCGGGTATTGATGGTTTTACCACCTGCCAACAAATTAAAGAAAATGGTCATACCGATATCCCGGTGATGATGATTACCGGGCTGGATGACGATGCGTCTGTTGAGCGGGCGTATGAAGTCGGTGCTATTGATTTTATTACCAAACCCATCAAATGGGCAGTGCTTAAACACCGCGTAAAATCGGTGGTAGCCAAAGTTATCGCAGAGCGTAAAGTTGAATTGCTGGCATATCGCGATACCCTTACAAATTTACCTAATCGTTTGTTATTCGCCGATCGTCTGGAACAGTCAGTTATGCGTGCTGAGCGCAGTCATACATCAATGGCATTAATGCTGGTGGATATTGACGATTTTAAGCTGGTGAATGATTCATTCGGTCATGATGCGGGTGACAAGCTAATCAAAGCTGTTGGCCAACTGATTTCAAGATCACTACGCCGTGCCGATACAATTGCACGGTTGGGTGGTGATGAATTTGCAGTGATTATCGAAAATATTGATGGTCCGGAAGATGCTATCTCAATTGCAGATAATTTAACCACCATTCTTGAGCATAATGTTCGCCTGGATGATCAGGAAACCTATACCAGTGCGTCTATTGGCATTGCGATTTATCCTGATGACGGTAAAGATGCACGAACCATACTTAAAAATGCAGACACTGCAATGTTCCGGGCAAAAGAAAATGGCCGACATTGCTTCCAGTTTTTTAAGCCGGAAATGAGTGTCAGCGCGATGGAACGCCTGGATCTTGAAAATAGTTTAAAAGCGGCGTTTGAAAATGATGAATTCCTGATTCATTATCAGCCTATTATTAATTTACAGGATAATGAGATAGTCGGTGTTGAAGCTTTATTACGCTGGTTACATCCCGATAAAGGCATGATTCAGCCAGTCGACTTCATCTCCGTTGCTGAAGGCTGTGGCTTAATCATTGCTCTTGGAGAGTGGGTGATATTTAGTGTTTGTAAGCAGATTCGCGCCTGGCATGATGCCGGTTTAAAACAGCAGAATGTTTCCATTAATTTGGCACCCCGTCAGTTTGAAGAACAGGATCTGGTTGCTGTGTTTAGCAAGGCGATTGCAGAAAGTAACATCGAAGCTTCAATGTTATCGGTAGACGTGACCGAGCGTACCTTAATTGACAGTGAGAGTGAAGTAGAAACCACCCTGAAAAGATTTCGAGACATGGGTATCAAGGTTATGCTTGATGATTTTGGTACCGGATATGCA
>CAYQXD010000030.1:0-23498 GCA_964421315.1 uncultured Thiotrichaceae bacterium
CCATTATCAATTAACAACTATGGCTACACAGAACAAAACGGCTACAACCCATGTCAATACTGAGGCAGCCACATTACCGACTTATCAAAAAATCCTGCTGGCTGCCGATGCGTCAGATCATGCCAACCATGGCATTAAAGAAGCTGTTGCCCTTGCCGGGGTATGGGATGCCAGCATAACAGCAACACATGCTTATGCGGCAAAAATGCATGATATCCGTTTTCGACAAATGGAAGGCGGTTTACCCGAACAATTTCGCGAAGAAGATGAACTGGAACGCCAGCGCGACATCCACGACAGCCTGATAACACGCGGCCTGTCTATTATCACTGACTCTTACCTGACCCAGGTTGAAAATGCCTGCAAAAAAAATGAAGTCCGCTACCATGGGCGCTCACTTGAGGGTAAAAACTACCGTTCACTGACCAATGAAACCAACAGCGGCAACTACGACCTGCTGGTGATCGGTGCCCTTGGCCTCGGTGCCATTAAGGGCAGCCGCATCGGCACTGTTTGCAACCGCGTGGTCAGACGTACTGATATTGACGCTCTGGTGATTAAAAACCCGCAACGTGATTTAAGCAGCGGCCCGATTGTGGCTGCCATTGATGGTTCCCAGCGTGCTTTTGGCGGCCTGCTGACGGCTATGTCGCTGGCACAGCTATGGCAGGTGCCACTGCATGTTATCTCAGCATTTGACCCCTATTATCACTATGTTGCGTTTAACCGCATTGCCGGCGTGCTGTCTGATGAAGCCGGCAAGGTGTTTCGTTTCAAGGAGCAGGAAAAACTGCATGAAGACATTATTGATTCAGGGCTGGCAAAAATTTATGAAGGCCACCTGATTGTTGCCCAGTCCATCGCCGATGAATACGGCATAAAAATCCAGACGAAGTTACTCGACGGCAAGGCACACGATGCGGTTGAACAATACGTGAAAAAAGTCGATGCGTCATTGCTGGTGATCGGCAAACTGGGCATCCATGCTGACGATGAACTGGACATCGGCGGCAATGCTGAAAATATATTACACAATGTCGATTGCTGCGTACTGCTCAGTCAAAAAACATTTCAGCCCAGCATCGATGTACTAGCTGAAGCCACCACCACCTGGACACACGAAGCCGAAGCCAGGCTGGCCAAAGCACCTGATTTTGTGCAAAACATGGCACGTATGGCGATACTGCGATATGCACAGCAACGTGGCCATACCGTTATCACCGCCAGCATTGTTGATGAAGCCACGGCAAAGATGATGCCGAGGAGTGCTGAACAGATGGTGCAGGAAATCGCAACTGCATTTGACAATAATGGCATTGACGACCCGGAATATAAAAACCCTGCTACTAAACAAACGATTACTGAACAGGCCATGAGCTGGAGTAATAACGCACAGATCATGCTTGACGGCATCATCGATGACACACTGCGTAACAACCTGAAAATGCGTGCCGAGAAAAAAGCACGCACCGCCGGTACTTATTTAGTTGAAGCTGACCATGTTGCCGCTTTTGTAGATGAGGCTTCGCAAACCATGGCGACCCAGGCCACACAAACTCAGGCCGCACAAACCCAGGCCACACAAACTCATAAAGAATTACACTGGCAGGCGGCGGCACTGGCACGTTTAATGAAAGCCCCTGAAGGGTTTATGCGCGACATGTCGAAAAAACGCATTGAAGAATATGCGCACAACTTTGGTCACACAGAAGTTTCTCTGGAAACCGTCGAAGCCGGACTGGCCGAAGCGCGCAAAGCCATGGAGCAACAGCTGGGGATTGAAGGCAAAGCTAAAATGAGCAACAGTGGCAAAACCAGCAAATGCCCGTTTGCCAATTTCAGCAATGCTGAAGAAAAAACCAGCGAAAATAAAACAATGGGCGATGAAACTTTGCCCGCCCCTGCCGTAAACCCGCACTGGAGTGAACAGGCACAACAACAACTGCACAACATTCCCGAAGGGTATTGCCGTGACATGACAGTAACCGCCTGCAACACCATCGCCCGTGAAAAAGGCTTAACTGAAATAACCCCAGATTTTGTACAAAACGTGCTTAACACCTTTTCTGCCGGTTCAAAAACAATCGATGAAACCCTGCCCTGGGATGAAGCGGCACGCAAGCGCATTGCTAAAGCGCCGGACATGGTACGGGGCATGTTACAGCAGGAAATTGAAGGCTGGGCAAAACGAAACAAGTTGTCGCACGTTACCGAAACCGCCGTTGCCGCAGTAAAACAAACCTGGGAACAACATGGTGTTTTTCACCTGAACCCTGATGACCCGCGCAATGAAAAGACAATGAAAAATGAAAAGTGAAAAATGAAAAATGAAACCCCAAACAAAACAGTGATTCACATTTTTCTTGTTCCCACGCAGAGCGTGGGAACAAGAAACATCACAGATACAGCCCGCAGTTTTATTAGGGGGTTACGTTTTTCATTTTTCACTTTTCATTTTTCACTGTCTTTTCATTGTCTTTTTAAATGAAAGACTTACTACTACTAGCCATCAACCTGACCCGCCGTTGCAACCTTAGCTGTGTACATTGTTATCTGGATGCCGACACCTTACTGCATAGTAGTGACAATGAGTTGACGACCAAAGAAGTCTGCCATCTTTTAGATGAAGTGGTAACGTGTGGTGACGGCACCATGGTGGTGTTAACCGGCGGTGAGCCGCTGGTTAGGCGTGATCTCGAACAGATTATTGCACATGGCACAAAACTCGAACTGGCGATGGTGGTCGGCACCAACGGCATGATGCTGACCGAACGGCGCGTGACTTCACTAAAAGACTCAGGTTTGCTAGGCGCTGGCATCAGTGTCGACTCGCTGGACGCTGAAAAACACGACAACTTTCGTGGTCAATCTGGTGCGTGGGAAAAAACCATGGCAGGCATCGAACAGTGTCGCCGCCAGCAGCTAAGCTTCCAGATTCACTTTACCATTACTGACAACAATGCCGATGAACTGGCGGCAATGATTGACTTTGCCCGCAGCAGTGGTGCCCTGGTATTAAATATCTTTTTCCTGGTCTGCACAGGTCGCGGTGAGTCGTTCAGCAATATTCAGCCTGAGCGATATGAAAGGGTACTGGCAGAAATTATTGATGCACAGAGCCAGTATCCAGACCTGATCATACGACCACGTTGCGCCCCCCACTTTAAACGCATTGCTTTTCAGAAAGACCCCGATTCTCTGCTCAACCGTATCAGCGGACAGGAGGGTGATGGCTGCATCGCCGGTACGCATTACTGCCGGGTTACGCCAGAAGGCGGTATTACTGCCTGCCCCTATATTGATACTGAAGTCGGTAACATCCACCAGACCTCCTTTACTGATAGCTGGAAGCATGCGCCAGATTTTCTGCGACTGCGCAAACCAAAACTAAATGGTCGCTGCGGTAACTGTGAATACCGCCAATTATGTGGCGGTTGCCGAGCCAGGCCGGTGGCTGCCGGCAATGACCTGATGGACACTGACCCGTGGTGTACTTATGAGCCACAGGGCGGCGGTGTCATCATCCCTTATAACAGCGCAGACTCAAGCAAAATTCACTGGAGCCAGCAAGCTGAACAACGGCTCGGTAAAATACCACGATTTCTGCGAAAAATGATCAAAAAACGCGCAGAAGCCTACGTAATAGAACTGGGAGAACACGAGGTTACTGCAACACATCTGTCATCACTGGCAGCACGACGTTTTGGCAATAACATGCCTACTAAAAGCCGCCCACGCAGGCCTGGCGCATGAATAAACTGGATGTACTTATTATAGGCGGCGGCATTTCCGGCCTGTCCATCGCGCAGCGATTAACCCGTGAGGGAGCCTGTGTCGAAGTATGGGAAAAAGAAACCCGGCCCGGCGGTAAAATCCAGAGTGATTCCAGCCATGGCTACCTGACCGAACAGGCCGCCGCCATGGTGCTGAACTTCCGACCGGAGGTCAACCGGTTTATCACCGAATCCGGGCTGATTGATTGCAAGAAACCACGGGCAGACACCAGCCATCGTTACATTGTTGACCATGATCAACTGAAAAAATTACCGATGAAACTGGGACCAATGATGGCCTCCAGCATGTGGAGCACCCGCGGCAAACTGCGCATGATGTGTGAGCCTTTTATACCAAAAAACCATTGCAACAATGAAACCGTCAGTGAATTCATCAGCCGGCGGCTGGGTCGTGAAGTACTGGATAAAGCAATGGGCCCCTATGTATCAGGGCCACTGGCTTCAGATCCTGATCTGGCCAATGCCAGCAGTATTCTGCCCCGCCTGGTGGCACTTGAAAAACGCTATGGCAGTATCGCCATGGGGATTTTTGTTCACCGTGTATTAAAACGAAAAACAGGCACAGAAACAGAAGCCTTTTCTTTCCAGGATGGCATGACAACACTGGTCAAATCACTGGCATACAACCATGGCGTTTGTTTTCGCGGTGGTCACAGCGTGGTCGATTTATTACCCACTACATATGGACAAAAGCACGGGGGGCGACACGGCTGGCAGATTACCGCAAACACAACGAACGGTGAACGCAGCATCCATGCAAAACATGTTGTACTAAGCGTACCAGCAAACATTGCCGCTTCCCTGCTTCACAACCAGCAGCCTGAGCTAGCACAACTGCTAGACGACATAAAGTATGCATCACTGGCGGTGGTTCACACCGGTTTCGATAAAACAGCTATCGGACATTCACTTGATGGCAATGGCTTTTTAACCCAAAACAACAGCGACACCGCGTTAAATGGCTGCATGTGGATGAGTTCATTATTCAACAATCATGCACCCGATGGCAAAGCGCTACTTAGCAACTATTTTGGTGGCGCAAAAAATCCGGGAGCGATAAAATTAAGCGATGACGCACTGCTCGATGAAACCATGAAAACCCTGAAGCCACTGCTTGGCATTCATGGCGACCCTGAAATGGTGCGTATCAACCGTCATCAACAGGGATTACCACTGTATCATGGCAACTATTATGATCAAATGCAGCAACTGGAAAAATTACTAAAACAACTGCCCGGCCTGCATCTCGAAGCCAACTACCGTGGTGGTATTTCGGTACGAGACAGACTGGTCTGCGCCATGTCTTCATCTGCAGAAATTCTTCGCAATATTCAAACGCCTTCTACAACCACTTACTCACTGAATAAGCTAGAATTAGCTACTTAAGCATGTGAGCATACAAGTGAGTACGGCAAGTGAACAACACTGAAACTGATGACTTCAAACCCTTTAATCCACTACAGGTCATCGTACCTGTTCTGCTATTAATGCTATCTGTTTCCTTTGCTGCACGCTGGTACTCGCAGCAGGTATCCTTACCGCGTTACTGCGAAAATCCTGAACAGACAGTGATGTATCTGCAAAAAATCATTACTGAAACCAGACCTGCTGGCGAACAGTCCAGAAGGCCATATATTATTGCTGCAAAACTCATTTTTTTATTGCCCCGCGAATCCAATGAAACCGACCAGGCTTATATTAAACGTGTTAAACAATATCTGAGAAAACAATGCGGATGATTTCATATAACACAATTAAATCCGGCCTGAAGTTATGCGCCAGCAGAGAATTTTTTACTGTCTTTATCGTCGCAATGGCATTTCTTGTTACTACCGGCGCTGCGCACTTTTACACAGTAGCCAGCTCCGAAAAGGTGCAGCGGGAATTATCTGAAGAACTGAATGTATCACTGGGGCATGCCTCCATTACCAGCAATCTGAATGGCATTATTTCTGATCTGATGTACCTGTCAAACAGTATTGAGAGACAGGGGCTACTTGACCAGAGCAACCCGCGCGGGCGCGCCATACTCGAAATTGAATTTCAGATATTCAGCCAGCAAAAAGCCGTTTACGACCAGATTCGACTGCTAAACGATAAAGGCATGGAAATCATACGGGTGAACAACAATAACGGAAAACCCTATATCGTTGCCAAAGATAAACTTCAGGATAAAAGCCAGCGATATTATTTCAGACAATCGTGGCAACGGGAGAAAAATCAGGTTTACACCTCACCACTGGATCTAAATGTTGAGCAGGGCCGAATTCAAACCCCGTATAAATCCATGCTGCGAATTGGCACCCCGGTGTATGACTCAAATGGCAACAAAAAAGGCGTTTTGATGATGAATTATCTTGGTGAGCGATTGATCAATGATTTCAAACTGGCGACATCCAATATAGCAGATCGCATCGTTCTGCTGAACGATGATGCTTACTGGTTAAGCAGCCCCGACAAAAAAAATGAATGGGGTTTTATGTTCGACAAAAAGCAAACCTTCGCCACCGCTCACCCGACTGCCTGGGAAAAAATAAAAACGGGTGAAAACGGTCAGTTCAGCAATCACCAGGGCATGTTCACTTATACAACAATACGACCTTTTCAACTGGAAAAAACCGGTCATAATATCGGCGCAGCCCCGGTAACATGGCGAACCGTTTCGTTTATACCCATCGCAAAGCTCTCTGCTTCTCCCCTGTTGCGACAACATCTGCCGATGTATGGTTACATGCTCATTCTGATCCTGATCGGATCACTGTTTATTACCCGTTTAACCCTTAAACATCATCATGCCGTATCACAAATAGAATTTGAGAAACAATTCAGGCAAACACTGGAAAATATTGACCTACTGGCGGTTAGCATAAACAGCCGAAACAAAATAGAGTTCTGCAACGATGCTTTACTGCAACTGACGGGCTGGCAACGCGAAGACGTTATCGGCGCTGACTGGTTTTCCCTGTTCATTCCTCAGGCGCAACGCTCTCAACATCGGAAAGTACTCAACAAACTGTTAACAGCCAGGGATGCACCGCGACGACATGAAAGTATTATCCAGAAACACAATGGCGACTTATTACGAGTAACCTGGAATTATTCTTTAATTCGCGATGGTGATTTACAAACTATCGGTTTAACCTGCATTGGCAATGATGTCACCGAAACACGCGAAACCGAGGAGATGTTACACAAATTATTCATGGCGGTAGAACAAAGCCCTTCCACAGTGATGATTACCAACACCAAAGGTCAGATTGAATATGTGAACCCCAAGTTCACCCAACTGACCGGTTACAGCTTTGATGAAATTAAGGGAAAAAACCCTCGATTTCTAAATTCAGGTGAAACCACTAAAGATGATTATAGTACGCTGTGGTCAGCCATTGCCAAAGGTGATGAGTGGTTTGGTGTGTTTCACAATAAGAAGAAAAACGGCGAGCTGTATTGGGAGTCTGCACGTATCTCTGCTATTCGTGGCGCTAATGGCAAAATCACCCACTACCTGGCAGTGAAAGAAGACATTACCAAACAAAAACGGCTGGAATCAGAACTCGATAAAAGAAACCGTGAAATAGCCAACAGCAAGGCTCTGGCGGCAACCGGACAGATGGCCAGCATGATTGCCCACGATCTACGCAACCCGTTATCATCAATAAAAATGGGGCTGCAGATACTCGGTAAAAAAACCGGCAAACAATGGGGAGATGAAGAAAAAGAACTCAGAGAAATTGCCCTGCAACAGGTTGGTTACATGGAGGAAATTTTAGATGACCTGCTTTCGTATTCACGCCCGGAAGCATTAAATCCCGAATGGATCAGCATCGACAAATTACTCAATACCGCCGTCATTTTCGCTCAGAAACAAATCAGAGATTACGGTATTGAAATCAGAACCTGGTACGAACCCGGTCTACCTACCCTGCATGGCGACAGCAGCAAACTGCGCCAGGCATTCGGCAATATGATCATCAATGCCGCACAGGCAACAGAGTCACTGCAGGTTGGATCAAAGACGGGCGAATCACCCTGGATCAGCATCTCAGCGAGCCTGGAACTCGGCAAAAACCGACCTAAAATACGTATTGAGATTTGTGACAATGGGCATGGCATTGAACTGGAGAAAGCGCAACAATTATTTGAGCCATTCTTTACTACACGCACCAAAGGCACCGGCCTTGGACTGGCCATCGTCAAACGTATCATTACGCAACATCACGGCAATGTTCATCTACAGCCTGCCAACGATGGCGGCACATGCGCCATTGTGATACTACCCACTGACCCGCTGGAAGAGTCAAATACAACGACTGCGAAACCAGCCCGTTCAGCTAAAACCGCTCCCATTGAATCCGTTGAAGACATCCTGTAGAACAACATGAGTACTCTGCTGATTATTGATGATGACATCGCCAGTTGCAGAACACTGCAACTGCATTTTCGCAGCCAGGGATTTGAGACACAACTGGCACACAATATCGATGACGGTCTTGAAGCTGCACGAAGAACCCGACCCGATTTAATTATTCTCGATATTCACATGCCCGGTCGCACTGGACTTGAAGGCCTGCCCGAATTTAAGCAGCTACTACCCGATGCGCCAATCATCATGATCACCGCATTTCACGACATGGACAGCACCATCAAAGCTATGCAACTGGGTGCCAGTGATTACATTCACAAACCCATCAATATCGACGAACTCGATAACGCCATAATAACCTCGCTGATGAGTGCCAGCCCCGCTGACACCGATATGGAACTAAAGGATACTGTATTACTACCCGATACCATGGTGGGCAGCAGCCATGAGATGAAAGAAATTTATAAAACCATTGGCATGGTTGCGCCAAAACCGGTAACCGTGTTAATTACCGGCGAATCAGGCACCGGCAAGGAACTGGTTGCACGCGCCATCCACAAAGCAAGTCAATCGGCCTCGGGGCCATTTGTCGCCATTAATTGTGCTGCACTGGTCGAATCACTGCTGGAATCAGACTTGTTTGGGCATGAGAAGGGGGCATTTACCGGTGCCAGCAGCCGTCAGGCAGGAAAATTTGCACTGGCCAATAACGGCACGATTTTTCTGGATGAAATAGGCGAACTCAGTCCCGCTGTACAATCAAAATTGCTTCGGGTATTACAGGAAAAAGAATTTATTCCCGTTGGTGGCAGCCATGTACAAAAAACCAATGCCCGTGTTATTGCCGCCACCAATGTTGACCTTCAGAAAAATGTTCAGACAAAGCTGTTCCGCGAAGATCTTTTTTACCGCCTGCAGGTCGTCTCCATACACATGCCACCACTACGCAAACGTATGGAGGATCTACCCGCTCTGGTACAGATGTTACTTGCACGTATTAACAAAGAGATGCATAGCACCGTTACCCGTGTTTCTTTTGAGGTAATAGATGCTTTTTACAACTACCACTGGCCAGGAAATATCCGCGAACTGGAAAACGTATTAATGAAAGCCGTTGCCTTATGTCATGGCGAAACCATCACGCTAGACCTGATACCAGCAAGCATACAAAAGACTGAGCAAGCGCAAGCCAGGCAACATGAAACAACAGCAAATCTCAGTTTACAGGATATTGAAAAAAAGCACGTAGCAGCAATTCTCGAGATAACCAAGTGGCACCGAGGAAAAACCTGTGAAATTCTCGGTGTCTCACGGCCACGCCTGCGCCGACTGATCCAGCAATATGAACTGGTTGACCCCATCGGTAATAAAGAAACGTCCGAAGCAGATAACTAAGCCTCCCTCCCTGATGCTCAAACATTTAGGTGCACTCTGAGGTGGCCCAGGAGGCCATCATATTTAACATCGTCAAACATCCGATAACTCCATCCTCTCCATCCTTTGGTTCGTTAATCGCACCGCCATCCATGGCTCCTTGCAAAATACCGTCCATCCATGGACATAACAACACGTCCTTGTGCTACTACTGGTTCGTAAACGTCACATCCATGTGGCTCTGCTCATCCCAATAGTTTTTTAGTCGCTTTTCTGAAACAGGAAATTTCGTTTTAAGTTCCTGGGCAAATAAAGAAACACGGTACTCTTCTAACATCCAGCGATAATGATTAAGTTGCTGCGAATCTATGTGCTGCATCACCAGTGATAACTGCCGTTTGATGTATTGCTGCCACAGACGGGAAAATTCAAGCCTGAGCTGCCGGTCACGTGTCGCATTGGTCTTTGCTTTATCAATCCTTTTTTTTATGGCCATTAAATAGCGCGGGTATTGTTGCAACCATTGTTGTTCTATTTCAATGATAAAATTTTTCGGGAACAGATGATTAAGCTGCTGCTGTATATCTGTTACTGTATCTAACTGAGATAAAGGAGGGTTTTTCATTAACTTCTTAATGCTGCGATATTCATCAACAATATTGCTTAATAAGCGACTCCAATGTTTTGCCTTTTCATGCATTTCGGCTTTGCCTTTTTCCAGCCTTAAATTAAATTCATTTTCAGTCTGAATACGATCATATAAAAAAACATCGTCAATTATTTTATTAATAATATTAAGTTTAAGTGATTCACAGGAACTAAACTCGTTGTACTTCAAACACAGGTTCTGAATATCTGGAATCGACTTTTTTAAATGTTTTATTTGTTCAGGCATGGCGTTTATAAATAACTGTCTTAATGCTTTATGGGTTTCTATCTGCGCTATTTTTTTATTCTCCAGTGCCCTGAGATTGACCTGCTTGCCGTGTTTAACTAATGCCGGATAGAGCCGAATAGTAATACCGTGTAAATCATGCTCAACGAATGCTTCCAGGTTATCTAGAATATTGGCCCCAACATTATCCTGTTGATACGAAACCTCTTTTTCAACTGGCATGGTTTCAGCTACCTCAGCAACAACGCCGGATAAATTATTTTTGATTAATTGTAAATCACGCCCTTCTTCTATTACCCTGCCGTTGTTTTTAATCACTCTAAAATTAATTAGTAAATGCCGGCTTATGGCTTCCATGTTCCATGCATCATATGGTATTTGTACGCCGGTCATCTTTTTTAGCTGATTTTCCAGTGCAGTACATAATGCCGTATCTGAAGGCATTAACGCCTCAACACAGGCCGCAGCAAAATCCGGAGCCGGAACAAAGTTTTTTCTTAACTGTTTTGGTAACGACTTAATCAACGCGACAATCTTCTCATGCAATAAACCAGGAATAAGCCATTCACAACGTTGTGGATTGATTATTTTCAAACCCGCTAACGGTGTAATTAAAGTTATACCATCACAGTGATTTCTCGGGTCAAAATGATATTCAAGTGGAAAACGCGAACCCTTTATTTCAAGAAAATCAGGGAACAGCATATCTGATACCAGTGTGGCATCATCACGCATTAAATCTTGTGTTGTTAAAAACAGGGGCTTTGCCGCATCAGCATGGTGGCGTAACCATTTGTCTAATGCTGCACCGCTACATATATAAGCTGGCAAATGTAAACAATAAAAATCATATAAAACATTTTCATCAACAATAACATCACGCCGCCGTGATTTTGCTTCCAGGGTTTCAAGCTGCTCAAGCAACTTTCGATTATGCTGATAAAAATCAGCTTTACAGTCAAAATCACCTGCTATTAATGCACAACGAATAAATATTTCTCTGGCTTCAGCAGGATTAATGCTTCCATAACTGACTTTTTTATCTGCATGGATAATTAAGCCATACAACGTTGCCTGTTCCTGGGCAACAACTTGAGCACGATTTTTTTCCCAATGTGGACTACTGTAATGATATTTAAGTAAGTGTTTTGCTTTTTGTTCTATCCAGGCAACATCAATTTTAGCATTGCTGCGTGCATACACTCGTGAGGTTTCAACTATCTCGGCAGCCATCATCCATTTAGGCGGTGACTTAAATAATGCTGAACCCGGGAACACGCTAAATTTTTTATTCCTGGCACCTAAAAATTCTTTTGCCTCATTTTTAACACCAACATTCGCCAGAAACCCCGTCAATAAAGACTGATGAATCTGCTCATAGCTGGCCGACGTGGTGTTAAAAGTCAATTTTCCATTTGACGACATGCGCGACAGCATACGTCTGATTTGATTATGAGTATCAATCCACTCGCGCATTCGCATCCAGGAGATAAAATTAGCCTTGCACCACTTGCGTAATTGATTGCCCGATAAGCTTTTCTTTTCTAAATGACAGGCATTCCATAAATTAATATAAAAAATAAAATCAGAAGCCTTATCGGTAAATGCAGCATGTTTCTCATCTGCTGCCTGTTGTTTATCAAGTGGTCGTTCACGTGGATCCTGTGTTGCCAGCGCGGAGACAATGATTAATACTTCATTTAACGCATTCTGTGATTTAGCCTGCAACAAAATTCGGGCAAGTTTGGGATCAATCGGAAAATGGGCAAGATGTTTAGCCATTTTTGTCAGCCGATTAGTTTTATCAATCGCTCCCAGTTCAAACAATAATTTATAACCATCATTAATCAACCGCTCTGCAGGTGGTTCGACAAAAGGAAAGTCGTTGATGTGACCCAGCCTTAGATTTTCCATCTGTAAAATAACAGCGGCAAGGTTGGTGCGTTGTATTTCAGGTTCGGTAAATTCTGCGCGTAAATTAAAATCATCTTCATCATATAAACGAATACAGATGCCTGCTGCTACCCGTCCACAACGCCCTTTACGCTGATTGGCAGAAGCCTGTGAAATTTTCTCTATCGGCAAACGTTGAATTTTACTTCGCCACGAATAACGCGAAATGCGAGCCACACCCGAATCTATAACATATTTAATGCCCGGCACGGTTAATGATGTTTCTGCCACATTGGTGGCCAGAATAATGCGGCGTTTATTTGAGGGATGAAAAATACGGTTTTGCTCGGCGTTAGATAAACGCGCAAGTAAGGGCAAAACTTCAGTATTATCTAAAAACCTATTTGCCTTTTCCCTGGCTAACGCATCGGCAGTTTCGCGTATGTCTCTTTCACCACTTAAAAAAACCAGAATATCACCGCGGTCTATTTTTGACAGTTCATTAACTGCATCTATAATTCCCTGCTGCAAATCTTTTTTAGATGAGGTCTCCCTGTCTTCACCTTCAATATTTTGAAAGGGTCGATAGCGCACTTCAACAGGATAAGTCCGGCCAGAAACATTAATCACCGGTGCATTATTAAAATGTTTTGCAAACCGGTCAGGGTCAATGGTGGCAGAGGTGATAATAAGCTTCAGATCTTTGCGTTTTGTTATCAGCCGCTTGAGATAACCCAGTAAAAAATCAATATTCAGGCTGCGCTCATGTGCTTCATCAATAATAATTGTGTCATATTGATTAAGAAAAGGGTCGTGATGGCATTCTGCCAGTAAAATGCCATCCGTCATCAACTTGATGTAACTTTTTTCATTCGACTTATCTGAAAATCGAACTTTATAACCCACTTCATTACCCAGTTCAGTATTCAGTTCCTCAGCAATCCGCAATGAGACCGAACGTGCGGCCAGGCGGCGTGGCTGGGTATGGGCTATTTTTCCACGAATACCTAAACCAATATCCAGGCACATTTTGGGCAATTGTGTAGTCTTACCCGATCCAGTTTCACCACATAAAATCGTTACCTGATTCTGCTGGATCGTTTTTTTAATCAGCTCACTTTTTTGTGAGATGGGTAAAATATCGGGATAGCTAATTAAAGGAAGGTTTTGTTTACGTGTTAATGCAATAGCAATGGAGCGCTCAATCTCTTTGCCTAGCTGATCAAGCTTTTGCACACAAATCTGCTCATCGCTTTGTTTACTAATTTGTTTGATTTTCTGCAGGCGACGACGAAAACGAAACACATCGCTTAACATGCATTGTTTCAATTGATTGTTAAACGACTGTGTATTCAAAGCATCTGGGAACATGGAGCACTGACGTATTCTAATTGATTATTACAACTCAGTTAGGGATAATTTACTTAACTGAGGTGTAATAATCAATTAGACCACGTCATAACAAACCCTTTTCCTTGATCATATATAACGCATCATTCTTAAGATTTACTTACTTCCACCACATTTGCGTATTCCGGCCAGGTTGATCAGCTATTCCGGGATAAGTTGATCAACCTGGCCGGAATACGCAGTCATGCCTGATCTCAATGTGGTACAGATGCTCGCCAATATAATGGCCTCACCAATAATCATAGGCTGGATCACACACTTTACAATCGGCACTATTATTTGGGGAGGAGCATTTGCAATATTAGTAGACAAACTACCTGGCGGTCCTTTAACTAGCGCGATTATTTTTTCAATCGGTACCTGGCTTTTGATGATGATAGCACTAATGCCAATGGTGGGAGCAGGCCTATTCGGGTTACAACTGAGCACGATGACGCAGGTATCTACCTTGATATTGCATGTGATTTGGGGGGTTGTGTTAGGCATTAGCTATAAAAAACTTACTGCTTAAAAACATACCTAACTTTACACCTTTAAATATGACTATTTACTATCAAACAGTTTAAGAACTAATAGCTAATATTCGAGTTTAGTACTGTAACTTTTATTCTTACTGATAATGTCCAATAATGCTTGATGCTTGTTATTTCCTGCCAAACTAAATTTTGCCAGTGCAAACGGATCCTCTACACGAATACAACCCGAACTGAAATTTCTATTTGTTTTGTCAAATAAGTTCTTTGCAGGAGTGTCATGCAAATATATGCTCCAGGGGTTAGGTACAATAAATTTCAAACGCCCTAAAGCATTATTTTCACCAGGATTTTGTACCAGCGAATAGGGAAAATGTCGCTTACTCATAGATTGCCAATCTATGGAGTTTGGGTCAACCTCGGTACGTTTTCCATTTTTGTCACTAAATACTCGAAAATTGTAATGATCGAAATAATCTGGATCGGATTGCTGCTTAGGTAATAAATCCAGACGAGCCAACTTAGCTGGAACATACCAGTGGGGGTTGAGTACAACATGCGTCATCTTGCTGACAAAGCTAGGTGTTGGTCGCTTTTTTTTGCCGACGATGACACGCATATCTAGTTTGACCTGGTCGTCATCTACCGCTGTTAGTCGGTAATTAGCCAAATTCACCATGATATAACGCTCCCCAAGATTACTAGGTAGCCAGCGTATTCGCTCCAGATTAACTTTGATTTGCTGTAGCCGTTCTGCTGCAGAAACATTCATCGCTCGACTCGTATCAGGGCCAATGATTCCATCAATTTTTAAGCTATGACGGCGCTGGAATTGCTTCACTGCCTGCTCCAAATTTTCATCAAAAAAACTGGATGATATTGAAGTAAACTTATTATTCTCAAAAGCTAATCTTTCACGAATTACTGGGATATTTCGGTGAACATCACCAACACGTAACACCGGAGATTTAGGAATTTTAGACCAACCACCGCGGTCTACATATTCCTGATAACGCGTTGCAGCAATTTTAATTTGTTGATATTGATTCGATGTTGGAATCAATGCATCAAGACAAGCTTTAAAATAATCCACATTTAAAGCAAATTGCAGAAATTTAGCCGCATAAAATGGCTCTCGAGGAATCGACCACTTTGGGTCAACCACTGCAGGATCCAAGTGACCAACGACGATATCATGCATCAGTTTTAACAGGCCATCGGTTAGTAGTAAGTCAAATCGTTGAGCATTGATTTTACTTATTGTCGGATCGCTATGCAGTAAAAGATCATAATGGTAGTCATTGGGGTTCAGCCCATGATGAACTGAATTTGCAATAAAACCTAACGCATCGTAGGCCTTAGCGTTGCGAACTAACACAGAGTTTTTCACGTCTAGGTTCTAAAGTAACACAAGTAGAAATGTTGCCACGAATCATGATTCGTGAAGATGTAGAAGTTTCTGACATGGTCGCCAGTCGCTTACGTAACGAAGGTATCGACTTACGCACACAGCATAAAGCGATACGCTTTGTGATAAAAAACGGCGAAAAATTTCTTCTCTGCGAAGACATAAACCATAATAAAGAAGTCAGCATCCCTTTCGATCAAGTCCTGATTGCTGTCGGACGTGTAGCTAATCTTCAAGGTTATGGTCTAGAAGAGCTGGATATCCCAGTGAATTGTACCATTGAAACAAACGATTACTACTCTTGCAAACAAACTACCCTAATATTTATGCGGCAGGCGATGTCACCGGCCCTTACCAATTTACGCATACCGCTGCTCATCAAGCCTGGTACGTTGCTATTAATGCATTATTTTCACCATTTAAAAAATTTAAAGTAGATTACTCCGTTATCCCATGGGCGACTTTTGTTGAACCTGAGGTAGCGCGAGTTGGTCTCAATGAAATTGAAGCAAAAGAGCAAAACATTCCTTACGAAGTAAGTATATACAACATTGATGATCTAGACCGCGCTATCGCAGACGAAGAAGCCCATGGCATGATTAAAGTTCTTACCATTCCGGGAAAAGATAAAATTCTCGGTGTCACTATCGTCGGTGAACACGCAGGAGACCTCATCGCCGAGTATGTGATGGCTATGAAGCATAACATTGGTCTCAACAAGATTCTCTGAACCATACACATCTATCCGACGATGGCTGAAGCTAATAAATATGTGGCAGGCAACTGGAAACGTGCACATACACCCAAGATATTACTTCGATGGATTGAGCATTTCCATGCCATTAGACAACGTGCTACCGACAAAAATGTTGTGCTGAGCACTACAGTCGCCGCCTCCGAAATAAAATAGTGTAAGGAAATGCCGTTTAGCACGACTAGTCGTCAAACAACACACGACGAAAGTGAGGAGTATTTCATGGACAATAATTCAACTACGTGGACTAATTTAATTGCAGATGCGATTATAAAGAATATTGCAAATGACATAGTCCCAGTAACAAAATCTAACGCTACCAACAACCTTGGGTTGTCAGAAAAAAAGCAAGTCAAACTAAATGCTGCTCCCTTAGTAAAGTACTAAATGCCGTACTTTACACCTTGATTGTGATACTAAGTGACGATACTATTATTAGATGAAAGCCAAACACCAGAAAACGCTTAATGCTATTTATACCAACCCGATAAGCGCAAATATTAAATGGAAGGAGGTAACGGCAATGCTAAAAGTCTGTAAGGTACAAATTGAGCAACGGGCGGGGTCAAGGGTAGCGTTTACGGTTAACGGTTAACGGTTAACTGTGATACGGTTGTACAACACGCGCTTCACCCTGTATGGATAAGGGCGCGGTTGCCACTTTGCGGAAGTTTTTACAATACAACGGGATAAAACCATGAACACGATTAAATATAAAAAATTCATTACCAGGGTAGAGTTCGACACCGATATGAACCTTTTTTGTGGCACGGTCATTAATTCTGCACCACATACTTTTTATGCCGATAATGTTGAACAACTACATGATGAATTTAAAACCACCATTGATGAATACCTTAAAATCTGTGCCGAAAAAGGACAGCAACCACGTAAAAGCTATTCTGGGAAGTTTGTTGCACGTCTTTCACCGGAAGTGCATACTGAAATAGCACACGCGGCTATAGAGCAGAGTAAGAGTCTAAATAAATGGGTTTCTGAGGTACTGGTAAAGGCGGCGCATTAGCGGGTGGAGATTTTCCACCATCACCGCGCAAATTATCAGGCGTTATAGACAATTCAGCCCGGCCTACTCTCTACTATCAATAATTATGATTAGCTATTCCCCATAGATGGATTTAGTGTATAGAAAATAAAAGCGCACCCCCATAAACCTCACTTTAGTTTTTTCAAACAGAAATAAAAGGTATTTAATAATGCAGGATGATTCAATCAAAAGTAAATACCATGTAATAAAGGTTGAAAAGACTACTGCCCCAGAGGGTATGTTAGGTGAAAACTGGTATCTCTACGTTATTCAAAAAGGCGACTTAACCAATTCAATAATGGATTGTAAAAAAACGGGAACGCTCAAATCTGTTACTGCACACGCAAAGGAAGTGGCCGAAACCATTAATTCGCGCAACGTTAAAGGTGGGCGAAGGTAGATATAAAATTCAGTATTTTTGACTTAAGAATTTATAGACATTAGAAGCGGCCGTTCACGACTATTCAAGATTCAGCCTCTCTTGTAATTGCCTGAGTCATGTGCCATTCAGCAAAAGTGCTATATGCATCATAAACATTTTATTGACATTATCAATAATTCCTGTACAGTGTCTAACAGCTAGAAAGAAAGTCTCTTGTTTATCAACACATCTTCGTTATTTTATTCGTAATTTCCGTTCTGTAGTTTTTAAGTACCAGTCAGTTTTCCCGCTATTCATGCCTCTTGAAGGCACATTTTTATATAACACAGGATATTATTATGTCTAATACAGTTAATGGAACCGTTAAATGGTTCAACGATTCTAAAGGTTTTGGTTTTATCGAGCAGCAGTCTGGGCCCGATGTATTTGCACACTTTAGTGCAATCACTGATTCATCAGGTTTCAAAACCCTGTCTGAAGGTCAGAAAGTTGAGTTCACAGTAACTCAAGGTCCAAAAGGTCCACAAGCAGAGAATATTATCGCTCTATAAGTAATTACTTTTGCTAATTACAAAGGGCAAGGCCATTTGGTCTTGCCCTTTTTGTTTATCTTTGAGTTTATACTTTACTTTCAGCCTCTGAATACCACGCCCATCATTACAATATTTTCGCTTTAAACATAGATCTTTAGTTAAGCAAATTTCCGCTTTGGGTTAGCAGCCTGACGTGGTCAATTGATTCCCTTCATGAAATTAAAAACTTGAGTTAATTCGATTTCTGATGGTATATGTTTCATAAATTACTTCTCAGTAATTCTCGTAAAGACTATTTTACAGAGAATCTTGTATATGATTATTTTTTAGGCTCTTCAGTTACTCTATTAAGAGTAACTTATTAATCCGGATATTCTTATAAATGCATAATTTGTGGGAAAGCAGCAACTCATTTTCTTATACTGTGCCAATATAAAGATGAATTACAAGTTTAGCTGAACTAATAGAAGGTAACACGGTTTTATCTTATTCGATCTCATACCCACAATTATGATTGGTGAAACCTTCCACGCCAGCTCGCGCTGATTTCGTTCGAATAACAAGTTAAGAGCTCGTAGATAAATATATACATCTCACTGCCAAAAATTGGTTGCGTCTTATGTATACTCCTGGCAGATTTTCCAGGTCAGTATAAATGTATTGTTTATTGAGTGACAGGCATTTTCCATTATAAGTGATCTTTCTGATTAGTATTAATTCAAACTCAAAATAGAAATCGGCAACTCAAAATAAAACTTTAATGTTCATGCGTGGTAATTATTTTAAGGAGATTAAATGACACAGGATAAGATAAGAATATAGTTGAACTCATTATAGCTAGTGAGCAGGATCTTTAAATTGATATGGTCACCTTTTTTCTGCCGGTGTGATGTTTATAATGTAAAAATGACATATTAATAACAGCTTATGACTAAAATCTGACGCATATATTAATAATTCATTGCTGTTGTTCAAACCGATGTCTCAAAATTCAACAGGTGATTTTGAACCGAAGCCTGTCAAAAAAAATCAGCGACGAATAGCGCGCCTTGGGCGCAAAGAGAAGCCCTTTGAATGCGTAAACTGATAAACCTCCGGCTATGCCGGAGGTCATTTAATTGGCAGTTAATAAATTAATCATGTTAAAAGATTTTATTTATATCTATTTTCTTGTTATAATTAAGCACATGGTCGGCACATGTACATAAATAGGAGAATAAAATGCCAGCAACAGAAAGAATTCCCGTTCTAGTTACTCCAGTAGAAAAAAAAAGAATTGCGGCCAAAGCAAAAAAAGCCGGGATGAAAACCGGTGAATTTATGAGACTGGCCGCAGAAGGGTATGAACCAGGCTCGGATGAAAAAGCTTTGATATCTATGATCAATGAAATGAACAAAGCCACAGAAAGCGCAAGTAAATCAATCGATAAAGCGGTGGCGTTTGCTGCTGCATCAAATAAACGCATTATAAAAATGGAATCAGGGATAACTTAATGAGTGTAGTTGATAAGATGTGGGACGGCATCACAAAAGTTATCAAAATGGATGCGAAAATAGAAGTTTTAGCGGCTACTGTTATTGGTTAGCAAAAACGTATAGAAGATTTAACCGGTCGCGTTATACGATTAGAAACAGCACTAGAAATAGCATTAGCAACCCAGGGAAAGAAGTGGAAAAATCTAGATAATAATTAAAGGAAAAATTGGAATAGTTGGCCACTGGGGAGTAGGTGCTATTAGACCACTACACGACTTGTGATGTGGGCTAATGAAGTACATATGGTTTAATTTAACTACTACAATTTAACTATGGCGGTTACACAGAATTATTTACACTCTCGCGAGTCTCGGCACCGAGTTCGTCAAAAACGCAAACGAGATTTGTACTGATTTATCTCTAATGTCCACTTTGTCGTCAGAAGTTGCCGTTTGTTACCAGCAAGTGCGCCATAAGATTCATATCTCGCTCAAAATAAATGCCTTACAAATCGTATTCACAATCCATTGATTTCGCTTTTTGAAATAATTTAAATCAATATTGATAATAAATCACCAAACACCTTGGATCACCAGCTCTTAATGCTAGTCTTAATACAAGTCATTAGCAAGTCAAATAATTACTTAACATATTGATATAATAAATTTTATTTGCTATATTATTTAGTAAAAAGCTAGTCATCTATTAGTCATTTATACAAAGACAACAAGCGCATGCCATTAAATATAAGAGATTACCTAGAACGAGGCCCAGCCACGTCAAAAGAGATACAAGCCGAAACCGGTCTAAGTCAGACTGCAGTCGCTCGCCAATTAAGAAAAATGGGTAACAACGTTATCAAACTACAGAGTGGAAGAAGCCCTAGATATGCGCTAACTCGAAATGCTTTTGGTGCGGACGACAAAATACCTTTAACTATGGTGGATGCACATGGAAACACTATAGTAGCCGCATTTATACGCCCATTAGCTCATGGCGGTTTTTTTGTTGAGCCTGAGACAGGCACCCCTGGCGTCTTATTAGGTGCCAACAAAGATGGCCTGTATGATGATCTGCCATATTTTCTAAGTGATTTAAGGCCTCAGGGATTTCCTGGACGACAAATTGCCGAAGAACTGGCAACCCAATCTAACGATTTTCCGCAAGACCCAAGAAACTGGAACACAAACCATATTGGACGTTACCTGGTATCAAATGGCGATGATCTTGCTGGCAACTTTAAGTTTGGCCAGCAAGCTCTTTCACGAGTTAGACGCAAACCAGTAATAGTAACCGTTGATGACTACCCTGAACTCGCAGATAGCGTAATGAGTGGCGTTGTCCCAGGTTCCTCTGCTGGTGGTGAGCACCCCAAATTTACAGCCTTTTGCGGCGAGCGTTCAGCACATGTAATTGTGAAGTTCTCACCCAAAGGAGACAATGAGATTTCGAGAAGATGGCGAGACATTTTAATTACGGAATATCATGCTACTAAGGCTATTCACAATGTAGATTTTCCTGCAGCAGAAACCAAACTTCTTGAATTAGACGACAGAATCTTTTTAGAGTCAATGAGGTTCGATAGAACTGGTGAATATGGACGCATGCCCATGCTTTCACTGCAAATTGTGGACGCTGAATTTACAGGCAAAGGAAGTGATTGGCCACGAACAATGAGCGCACTCCACAATGAAAAGCTAGTTAGTTGGGCGCATGTGTATGACACTGAATTTTTATGGAACTTTGGCCGCCTAATTTATAACACAGATATGCACTTAGGTAACTTGAGTCTTGGTATAGAAGGAAATGTGTTTAGACTATTACCCGTGTATGATATGTGCTCAATGGGATTTGCACCAAAAAGCGGCGGTGAGATTCAGCCTTACGACTTTACTCCACCAGTACCTGTAAGCCTAAACTTAGACCCCAACACTCTTACAGATACCATTGCAATGGCAAGAGATTTCTGGGATAGAGTGGCTAATGATAATCGCATTTCTGATGATTTCAAAAGATTTCTTGATCGTGGCAACCCTATTGACAGAATGCAATAGGACTTAGCTCAGGTAATCTAAATACCTACTGATGGTCATAAGCCCTACCTTAGAAGCAGTAAAAGGTGCTTTAAGATATTGCAGCACTGGTAAAAGACAAAACGCCAAAGAAGCGCGGAAATATAAGGCGTTCGGCTAATGTGCTGTTACGAACAAGCGACTAAAAGCAGCGGAATAACCTTGAAATGTATGCCTGATAAATATTAAAAATTCATTATCCAGTTAATGCACTAACTATCAACTCGAAAGCAACAGCGTCATTTACTCAAAGCTAAACATTATCGTTTGCTTAGAGATCGAGCATTTGATCAACGGGCACAGGTTACCTGCGTCCAAAATTTGAATATCGTTTAAGGATTTAAATCGAACCTGGAATTAGATCTGTCTAAAGAAGTTAAGTTGACAATGCCATCAACAGAATACGCTATGTTGTCACGCATCTCAGGTGGAGATACGCAGCTGCGCCGGTCTGCCCGCAGCCACCCAGACCGACCTGCACGGCAGTATCATTTCACAACTGTCAGCGTTTGTGTCACGGTGCCAACGCTGATCCCGCCGCTGAAGGCCGCGGCCGTCACGGTGGCCGATCCCTCTTTGTCAGCGTCACCTTGCCAGGTCTGGCTAACGCTGCCACCGGCGGGAACATCGGCGATGGCGATGGGGCTGCCAGGATTTATCTTCCTGATGCGGCGGCTCGGGCTGATCTGGAATGTCAATTCGACACCGATCAATGCGACCTCACCGGTGTTGGTCAAGGTCACGGTAAACGACGCCTGTTCACCCCGATCGACGGACGCGGATCCAACGATTGTCACCACACCCTGTACGGGTGGAGGTGGGGGCGCGGGATTGATCGTCACTGTGGTGTTGGCACTGGCCGTGCCGCCGGCACCCGTCGCCGTCAGCGTATAGCTCGTGCTGGTGACCGGGCTGACCATTTGCACGTTCAATTATTTTTGACACTGTTGAGGCAACAGTCCCAAAGTTTAAAAAATCACGTTCTGTTTCATTATCAGACCACATAAAATTCTTATCTACCTATACCAGAGTTTCCACTAATCACGTATGCCAGCTTTAGAGCGTTATTGTAAAACAGCCATATTGTATTAATATAACTGCCATTTAGCCTTTATAAACTGTAATCTGCTGGTGATTTACTAGCTAAAAAGGGCCGATGCTTTTTTGAATTTTATACGCATAGCTCAAGCACAGCCCCCAACAAAACAACATAATAAGCGAATATATGTTTGACATAATAAGCGTATTATTATAAAACATAATAAGCGAATACTAGAACAACACATAAAGCGAATAATGCATTAAAAAATGGCAAAACCTTCAGAAAAACTGGCTGAATCTCTTGAAGTCCTTCATGCGCTTCAAGAACATGGCGTTATTGCTATACGCTCAGGCGATCTGACGCGAACACATCGAGAGCGGCTGTGCCAGAATGGTTTCCTGCAAGAGGTCATGAAGGGCTGGTACATCCCCGCTCGCCCAGATGAAATGACTGGTGAAAGTACTGCCTGGTACGGACAGAACCTAGCGTTCGCATTGTCCTCGGACACTTTATTTTTGTGTACATCCATCCTTATATGGATGGCAACGGCCGTATGGGACGATTTTTGATGAACGCCATGCTAG
>CAYQXD010000031.1:0-23464 GCA_964421315.1 uncultured Thiotrichaceae bacterium
CTACAAACCTATTATTGTTTTTGATTTTTTCGCGTCTTTTGCGTTCTTCGCGGACGATGATTTTAGTCTTTAATGTCTTCTAATGACCGAACTCAGCCATTCACTCGATGAGTAATCCAACACGCTTTGTCAGATTAAGCCTGAGCAGCTACAAACTATGGCTCTTCACCATAATCAATAGTAATTTCTTCATCTGCCTGAATATCTCGCGCTGCAAATAACTCAAAACCGACAAACTCAGCATGAGGCTTAGTACTATGATTTAAGTAACGCAACAGGTTTTTGCCGTCACGCCCCACCCAGACATCATCATATTTCTCAATCCACAATACATGCGAATCATTATCGTTGACAATGGGGCCATCGTATTCACCCATGTAATCGCCTTGCTTGATTTTATCTCGCGCGAATAATCCACTACCGTGTATTCCTGATTCCTTTATATAAAATAACTGATGTAATTGTTCATCTGATAACATATGTGCAAGACCTAGTGCTGATGACCATGCTCACCATGTACATGACCATGGGCGATTTCTTCCTCTGTCGCTTCGCGCACGTCGATTACTGTCACCGAAAAATTTAAATCAACACCGGCCAATGCATGGTTGCCATCAATTACCACTGCATCTTCTTTTATTTCAACAACGGTGACCACAACAGCATTACCATCTGGACCCTGCGCATGAAACTGAATACCGGGTTTAATCTCATCCGCATTATCAAACATCTCTTTTGGCACTTCCTGAATGCGATTGTCATCCTTTGCACCGTAACCTTCTTCAGGCGAAACCGTGACAGAAAATTCGTCACCTGCAGTCTTGCCGGTCAGGGCGCTTTCCAGCCCGGGAACGATATTCATCGCCCCGTGCATGTACAGAAAACTACCGTCATGCGACTTGTCAATAATTCTGCCGTCATTGTTTTTTAGCACGTAATGTAACGTCACCACTGAGTTTTGTTTGATTTGCATAATATTTGTACTAACCCCTTGATAAAAAAGGGGCTTACCCTATCAGAAAACGTGGCAGATAAAAAGAGATCGGGGCAGCAAACACCAGGTAGTTGTCCAGGAACTGATTACCTATAGTTATTGCCTGCCACCAATATAACTGGCAATAAAAATCAAAGAAAACATTATAACGACTAATATCGCAATCACTTTTGCTATATTAATCAATATTTTTTTATCACCTTCTTGCACACCGCCTACCCACCGTTTCAATAAACGTTACAGGCTACACTGCTGCAATTAGATTTTTTTTGATCTAAATCAATAATTTAGTGTGCGTAGATGAGAACTTTTCAATAAACCGCGCTTAACTCCCGGATGCCAGGTTACACTGTTTTATCAGCTCGACATCACCGGAGGCCAGGCAGCGCAGCAGATACATTGATGTCATATTTCCAGACTGTTTCTGGACAGCAATCATATTAGGCAGTATCTCATCAGGCTTGTCGAACTCCACATCTATTTCTTCCAGCAATACTCTTGCCTGCTCGAACTGTTTGCGTTGTATGTGCTGTTTGACTAACAGCTCGTAGGTATACATTGGTGCTCTGCCTGTGGTGTAGGCTTTTTGCAGATTTATTTGTGCCTTGTCAGCATATTGTTGAGAATTGCGAATGTAATACATAAGCATGCGAATATAGGGATCCTCTCCCAACGCCCCCCCTAAGGCATGACTACCAATCTGTGCGGCCTTGTTTAACCCTTTATTGTCGAGCAGTAGCGCCTGTTCTGCCTTATGGGCGCTTTGATATTGAGCAACCTGCGGCTTCGTGGTTTGACTCTGGAATTGCGCAATGTATACCGCAGCCTGATAGCCAGGCCGGGGACGTTTTCTATATTCCCGCTTTAGATAGTCCCTGACACGCTTCTTTCTGACTTTTGCAGATTCGTAATCACGATCCAGCTCGTGTTCCAGACTACCCACCGCATTGGCAACAAATACATCCAGGTCAACGTTTAGTTTACTCTGCGCCTTTGCGGTTTTCGTTACCTTGACCGGGTTCTGGGCAACAAAGGCCTTCTTTTCAACTAGCGTTGCTTCGACTTTTTTCAGCATTGCAGTCATCCCATCGGCATTGTAACCGGATTGAATAACCAGATCGACAGCCAGGATATCGGCATCATTCTCCTGACCCTTGTTCCAGTTAGGGAATAGTGCCTTATCAGCCACCCAGTTCGCAATCTTTAGTGTCTGCATACGCTTTTGCTGTGACTTTCCAGAACTTGCCGTGGCCTGCAGATATATATTTGCGTAGCGCATGCCATACTGGGTCAGAATTTCGAACGTATCTTTGGAATGATGATCCAGTAGTACATGCGAATATTCATGCGCCAGCAGCGCGGCAAGTTCATCTTCATTATCCAGTGATAACAAAGTACCAAGGCTGATAAAAATTGCACCATTCTCCAGCGTATAGGCTTCAAAGTCTTTTTGTGGGGTGATATAGACTGTTGCCGCAACCGGCTTGCCCGGTAAGCTGTTACGTAGCCTGGCCAGCACCTTGTTCATATAAGCTTGCAGCTTCGGAAGATTGGCTACCGTCTTGTTTCCATAGCGGATATAAGCCACATCCTTTCGCCATGCAGCCTGCTGCTCTGTTGAACTGAGCGAACCATCATCAACATTCAAGTCACTCTGTACGCTATCAATGAACTTGCCCTGCGTACTCTGAGAACGATTACCCGCCTTCGAATCGCCGGAGAAAGCACTGAGAATGTCACCCGTTGACTTGCAACCTGACAACGCAAGACTGGCGATAACACAGCCGACCAGCAAAGGTATCTTCACTATTATTTGCATGCTTCACCAATCCCGCGAACACCAAACTGCCTTTTGCTCTCACTCATAGCAAGCTGTTGTGACTGACAATTTTTTTTCAGTGCCTTCTGCTGACTGGTGGTTACATAGGACAGGCTCACCCACACCGCCTCTTTGCCAGCAGTTTTAATCCTGACAAAATTACTGTTATCCTTTTCCAGGATAGTAATCGGCAGTTTTCCAAGCCTGCTTGCCGGCCAATAGTCAATTTCACCATTGACCCTGACCTCAACTTCTTCATCATCGAAAGACTCAATCTGGCCAAAGCTATTGCCTGCATGCAGTGACTGCGCAGCGAATAAAATCCCTGCCAGGATAGCACCTGTAAGCTGTAACTGTTTTGTGAACATGACAACCCTCCCTCTTATTATTTCTTGATCTGATTAACGTTACAATTCACCGTTGCAAACAAGCATGCAAGTGACACGAATAATATTTTTTACTGTTCAAATTATTTTCCTGGTTTGCCAGCAGCTTTGTTTTTACATTGAAACACATTAACAAGCTTACCGAACGGGTCACGAAAATAAAATCCTTGAATACCACAGGGGTCAGTCTCCTGGCCATATTTTATTGCCAGTTCTGCACTCTTTACACGCTGCAAAACGGTTGCAAGGTTATCAACTTTGATGGATAAATCTGATGCTGGTGCGCAAGAACCGGTCTCAGGAGCGATGACCACCCTGGTCGCTATCTCTGAGTCTGTGCTATATGCTCGTATCCAGCCCTGATCCAAAACAAGCTCTAGTCCAAAAATGTCTTTATAGAAAGCCTCTACTGCTTCTGAATCTGACTTTTTAGTATTCTTACCTTCCTCCTTACCCTTGCCAAACAAGCGTAAAAAAGTACGTGCCTTCAAAACCTGTTCAGCAAAATTAACATGCGAAAACCTTGAAAAAAAAGCAGTCAACCATGAAAAAGTGAGCACTTTCAAAACCTGTTCTGCAAAATTGCTGTGCACCAGACCTGAGGTCACACCGATCAACACAAGAAAACCAATAGAATTAAGCGGTTCATAGCGCATCAACATAAACATCAACACAGATATGATGATTATGCTCAACGCTGCGATCCAGAACAGCCGTAACGCCGATATGCCAGTCGAAGGGCTATCATATTTAACCCATTGATCGCTTTTAGCACTAAATAAAAACTCCTTGTCATCGTAGTAAAATAGCATAAGGCTAAAGATAACAGTCATCAGCATCCAGACATACAAATTTATAAGGTCAATCTGTTCATTGGCCGCTTGCACGAAATCGCTGCCGTAATGCATCAGATTATCCAGTGCCATAGCGTGAAAAAAAACCCCGGGCAACTGTCCGTGAACCGGTGAATGGACAGTATCGTGCAGCCCCTCAAGACTAAGCGCGTACATCACTACCTTGTTTTTCAATGCTGACGCGAGACGTTGCTTCTGCTCATCGGTACCTGACTTATCGATATATACCAGTTCATCGCCATAGATCACAGGATGGTAAGCACACTGTGCATTGACCGGATCCGCCAGGTCATCGTAGCTGACTAAGCCTTCGATAAACCCGTACAATAACTGACGCCCGACTTCTATCATCGAACCGCTGCGATCAGCGCAGACAGAACGTGAAAATTCTGGAAACAAAACCGGCCCCGGTCGACTGCCCCAACGCACCGATACCGCATCCCCTGGCTTTATGTCAGTGGAATTAATGAGTGGCTGCTGGCATGACGCTAGACTTGAGTCATTCAGACAGGCCATCTGATACAAACGGTAGGCCGCTGTCAGGCGACCCTGGTCATTCAACGGGTAAGCCTGACCGTAATCCTGCCAGCCGTTAACCACCATCTCGCCCAGCTTATCCAGTTTATGTTGCACATCCGTATACTGCTCATCATAATAACCTCCGGCAAACAGCAGTGGACTTTCATACTTTTTCGACATGCGACCGGCCAGTCGCATGAACTGGTCGAAGCTATCATCTGTGGAACGCTCCTGTTTGAAATATATATCAACAAATACAGCACTGGGACTGTATTTAAGAATGCGACTCAGCAGATAAGCATGATCGCGGTATCGGATAGGCCACTCATTCGCCTGGATGACCTGGCGTTCATACAGCTCATTAATAGATAACTGATTGATGAGAACAATGACGATGTCCTGTTGCGCATCCGACAGATAATACGGCGCGGCTATTTTGTATAAGGCATTTTGAGTCGCCTGGTCGGTCTTGTCGCTGATACCAAATGGATTGAAGCCGAGAAAGAACCAGCCCAGCAAGCTGTACACCACCAGGCGCACGATAAGCTTGGCAGAAGGGTTGGTTTCAATGCTCATGGACTTAACCATGAAGCGTGCAAACGATTCTGTAAACTGTCATAGTCATATACAATCAGTTAAACATTTTTTAAATTTAATCATAAACTTATTTTGTGCAACTTTCCAATTTTCTGAAAATCCTTTCAACACTTCAAAGGCGCACGTGCAATACTCAACACACCAATTCGTTCGATGCCACTTTGCTTCAGCACTTTCGCTAACTCATTAACGGTTGAACCGGTGGTGATAACATCGTCAATAATCAATGCATGTTTAACATTCAACTTAGCTGTTACCTTAAACGCACCTTTAATATTTTTCTGCCTTTGTTTTGCTTTCAGACCCGTTTGTGTCAACGTGCTGCGCTGCCTTAGCACCACATCATGTTCAATGGCTAGTCCCGCTTTGTTAGCGAGCACGCGTGAAATTTCTGTTGACTGGTTATAACCACGCTTTTGAAGACGACTTTTATGCAAGGGAACAGGGATAATGCACTCAGGCCTGCCCTGCTCAGGCAGCAACTTATCTACCACTGTTGTTAATAACAGCTCGCCAATTGACCTTGCGTAACTAACCTTTTCGCCAAATTTCAACCTGTGAATAAGCCTGATGACTTCGTCCTGGTAACGAAACAGGCTGTATGAATAATCAAAATGCGGGGCTTGTTTAATACAGCGTCCGCATAACACATCGTTTTTGCTGACTGTATCCAGACCGATGTCCTCGGGTAACGGCAAAGCACAGTGCGCGCAGCAGTGGTCATTATGCGGCAAAACCTGATAACAGCCTGAACAAATTTCAACGTGCGGGTTGATGGCGCACTCTAAAACTGTTTGCTGGCACAGGATACAACGTGAAGGGAAAATACTTGAGAGTAGTCTTTGCGCAAGTTCCATTTTTGTCCTTATCCATGTATATGTGTTTGTAGGGTGTTAAGATGCTGACCAGTATAACGAGACAGCACACAGAAAACTATCACTATGTCAGAACACAACAACCCCGTCCTACGCAATGATTGGTCAAAGCAGGAAATTGCTGCATTATTTACCATGCCGTTCAACGACCTGCTGTATCAGGCCCAATCAATTCACCGCCAGCACTTCGACCCTAATAAGGTACAGGTAAGCACCTTATTAAGTATAAAAACCGGCGCCTGCCCGGAAGACTGCGGCTACTGCTCACAAAGTGCCAGCAATGATGCCGTCGTTGAACGTGAGCGTTTATTGCCGTTGCCTGAAGTCATCGAAAAAGCAGAGCTGGCCAAACAAAACGGTGCCAGTCGGTTTTGCATGGGTGCGGCCTGGCGCAATCCTACTGATAAAAACCTCGAAAAAGTGATTGACATGATTGTCGCGGTGAAAAATATTGGACTGGAAACCTGTGTCACACTCGGCATGTTAAGCAACGAGCAAACGCAGCGATTAAAACAGGCGGGGCTGGATTATTACAACCATAATCTGGATACGTCCCCTGAATATTATGGTGACATTATCACCACCCGCACTTATCAGGACAGACTCGATACACTTAATCACGTTAGATCCGCAAACATCAAAGTTTGTAGCGGCGGCATTCTGGGTATGGGTGAAAAACAAAGCGACCGCGTTTCCCTGTTACAACAATTAGCCAACCTGCCACAGCACCCGGACAGTGTGCCTATCAATAAGCTGGTTCAGGTAGAAGGCACGCCCTTACATGGTGTCGATGAAATCGACGCGCTGGACTTTGTCCGTTGTATCGCTGTGGCTAGAATCCTGATGCCAAAATCCATGGTGCGTTTATCCGCTGGCCGCACTGAGATGTCCGATGAAACTCAGGCTTTATGTTTTCTTGCCGGTGCTAATTCTATCTTTTATGGCGACAGGTTATTAACCACTGATAACCCAGATGAGAACCATGACAAACAACTGTTTAATAAGCTAGGCATCAACACTACACAAGTCATACAGGAAGCTAACAAACAATCTGCATGCAGTTGTTAATACCCCACTTTGAAAAAGCACAACTCAGAGCACAACCATAACCTACGCAAGGCACTTGAAAAACGAAAACGCCAGCACCATTATCGCACACGTCGTATAACAAAAGGCCCACAACAAGTTGAAATGTCTGTTGATGATAAAAACATCATCAACTTTTGCAGTAACGATTACCTGGGGTTTGCCAATCACCCACAACTAAAACAAGCCACCATCAAAGCTATAAAAAAATTTGGTGTCGGTAGTGGTGCAGCACATTTAGTTAACGGTCACTCTATCGCCCATCACCAGCTAGAAGAAGAACTTGCTGACTTTACCGGTTATCCCCGAGCCATTTTATTTTCTACTGGTTACATGGCGAACATTGGACTATGCCAGGCTTTGTTAGATAAAAACGACACTGTCTTTGAAGATCGTCTTAACCACGCCTCGTTAATCGACGGTGGTTTAATCAGTGGCGCACATTTTAGTCGCTACCTGCATAATGATGTAAGCAGCCTTAAAAGAAAAATTGAGAGAAAGCTTAAAAGAAAAACTGACAGAAAAAACAACACCGAGCCAAACAGCCCTTCTAAAAAACTGGTTCTCAGCGATGGCGTATTCAGCATGGATGGCGATATTGCTGATATTCCCGCTTTATCGTCTTTGTGTAAAAAAACCAATAGCTGGTTAATGATTGACGATGCCCATGGATTTGGCACTCTAGGTAAAACCGGAAAAGGTAGCCTGCAACATTTTTCTTTAAACATGCATGATGTTGATATTTATATGGCAACACTGGGTAAAGCCATGGGCACAGCCGGTGCTTTTATTGCAGGCAGCGAAGAACTGATAGAAACCATCATTCAACAAGCCCGCAGTTATATTTATACCACTGCCATGCCTGCTGCCATTGCCGAAGCCGCTCGTTGCGCTTTACAAATAATTCAAAAAGAGCCGGAACACCTTGCTAACTTAAATAACAATATTTTATACTTTAGGCGTTGCTGCAAGGAAGCCGGTATAACCATAGAAAACAGTCAAACAGCCATACAGCCCCTGCTCATTGGTGGCGATGAAAAAGCACTGGAAATTAGTCAGCAATTATTTGAAAAAGGATTTCTGGTCACCGCAATTCGACCACCAACGGTGCCAGTGGGCACCTCGCGTTTAAGAATAACACTTTGTGCAAAACATAATAAACAACATATTAACCAGTTAATAGAAGCACTTTTACCGCTATTAAAAAAGTATTCCCTAATATAAAATTATATCCTCACTGTACAATTCTGCACTGTTAACACTCTGGTAAGGGCGTTAGCAATTACAATAAATGCCCCGTCACTCATACCTAAAAATATCAAGCTATGTTTATAGTCACCTTATATAACAAAACAAGCTCCTTTCAACGCGTTATTATTACGCTATTTCCAGGTATCTCTGTGTCAAATTATAACTGTGCGGCAACTAATGTCTTGCACTACAGCACATAGTTTTGCTCATGAGGCTGTGGCCAATAAAAAAGCCGACTTAAAAGCCGACTTTTCATAATAACGTAAAACAGCATTTACTTGAATACTTACTTCGCTGCTTCGCGCTCTTTCACTTCTTTAATAACATCTTCAGACACGTTTCTAGGTGCTGCCACGTAGTGCAGGAATTCCATTGAGAACTGACCACGACCAGAAGTCATGGTACGCAGTGTACCAATATAACCAAACATTTCGCTTAACGGGCACTCGGCTTTAATGCGCACGCCGGTTGGGGTTGCTTCCTGCGCTTTAATCATGCCGCGACGACGGTTTAAATCACCAATCACATCACCTACGTGATCTTCTGGTGTGTACACGTCAACCTTCATAATTGGCTCCATCAGTTGTGGGCCGGCTTTTGGCATGGTCTGGCGATAGGCTGCTTTTGAGGCTAACTCAAACGCTACAGCAGATGAATCCACTGCGTGGAACTGGCCGTCCATTAATGTCACTTTAAAATCAAGACATGGGAAACCGGCTAACACACCACGATCAGACATCAATCTGAAGCCTTTTTCAATTGCTGGCCAGAACTCGCGTGGTACGTTACCACCGGTTACTTTTGACTCAAACTCATAACCACTGCCTGGCTCGCCTGGTTCGATAATGTAATCAATCTTACCAAACTGGCCTGAACCACCAGACTGTTTCTTATGTGTGTAAGAGTCTTCTACACGTTTGGTAATGGTTTCACGATAGGCAACCTGTGGTTTACCAATGGTGGCTTCGATACCGTGGGTACGTTTAAGAATATCCACTTTAATATCAAGATGTAACTCACCCATACCTTTAAGAATGGTTTCACCACTGTCTTCATCGGTTTCGACGCGGAAGGAAGGATCTTCTTTTATCATTTTGCCCAGTGCGATACCGAGTTTTTCTGAAGCGCCTTTGTCATTGGGTGAAATTGAAATAGAAATAACCGGATCCGGGAATACCATCGGCTCCAATGTGGCAGGCTGTTTTTCATCACATAAAGTATGACCGGTTTGCACATTTTTCATGCCAACCACAGCAATAATATCACCTGCCTGTGCGCCGCTTAATTCGATACGTTCGTCAGCATGCATTTCTACCATACGACCGATACGTTCGGTTTTGCCGGTGAAGGTGTTTAATACCGTCATGCCTTTGTCCATACGACCGGAATAAATACGCACGAAAGTTAATGCACCAAAGCGATCATCCATAATTTTAAAAGCCAGTGCGCGTAATGGTTTATCCGGGTCAACAATCGCATATTCACCGGTTTCATTGCCTTCCATATCAACTTCCGGTTGCGGTTTAACTTCTGTTGGATCAGGCAAATAATCAACCGCTGCATCCAGGATCAACTGTACGCCTTTGTCTTTAAAGGCTGAACCACAGTAGGTCGGAAAGAAGTCCATAGTCAACGTACCTTTGCGAATACATCGTTTGATGTCTTCCATGGCGGGCTCTTCACCGTCAAGATAGGTTTCCAGTACATCGTCATCCTGTTCAACCGCTGTTTCGATCAGCTTTTCGCGCCATTCTTCAATTTGATCCGCCATCTCGGCAGGTGGCTCTTCAATACGGTATGCGGTGGTATCGTCCTCGTCATCCCATATCCAGGCTTTGCGGGTTAATAAATCAACACAGCCTTTAAACTGATCTTCAATACCAATCGGTAATACCATAACCAGCGGATTTGCCCCCAGTACGTCTTTTACCTGTTTTACTACGCGGTAAAAGTCGGCACCGATACGGTCGAGTTTATTGACAAAAATGATACGAGAAACTTCGGACTCATTGGCATAACGCCAGTTGGTCTCAGATTGTGGCTCGACACCACCTGAACCACAAAATACGCCGATACCACCGTCCAGTACTTTTAATGAACGATAGACTTCGATGGTAAAATCAACGTGTCCCGGTGTGTCAATAATGTTTAAGCGATGGCCATTCCATTCACAACTGGTTGCGGCTGACTGAATAGTAATACCGCGTTCCTGCTCCTGTTCCATGAAGTCAGTAGTGGCTTCACCATCATGCACTTCACCGGTTTTATGAATTTTACCGGTCAGTTTTAGAATACGTTCTGTAGTTGTGGTTTTACCGGCATCCACGTGGGCAAAAATACCGATATTTCTATATTTAGTTAAATCGACCATACTCTAATCCTATTGCTAATACTCGTAATTTTTTGTGTTAAATGTTTATGTTAATCGTCTAAGCCGTTAATCAATCATCCAGCTGAAATGCACAATCTCGACTTTCAAATGCTACCATCACTGACGACAGGTTCTGGCGCGTAATAACTGACGTGTTAGCCGGCGAATTATACAGGAATTTTCCAGATACATGTTAACCTTCTTTTTTCAGCCTGCTCGACCTCAGCAATGAATCAATTAAATTCACTCACCAGCTTTTTACTATTACTCACCAGCTTTGCTTTATCAGCACAAGTGATAGAAACCGTTGAGTATAAATATTACGTCATTTCACCAAACTCAGCCTATGAAATAAAACCCGAGTTAATGCGGCACTCGCCAATTCGTGATAGCAACGGCTCATATAATGGTCGCACGGACTGGTATATAAGCTGGCGATATCAGGCTGCACCAGGATCTTTTGGCTGTCAATTACACAACATAACAACCACAGTGCAAATTGTGTATACACTGCCCGCACTAAGTGATCAGGTAACTGACTTAAAAACCATTGAAACGTTTAATAAATTTAATGCCGCATTAACGTTACACGAAAAAAACCACGGCAATAACGGTTTATTGGCCGCCAGCGAAATAGATGAAGCCCTCAATAAAAGTCAGCCACAACTGAACTGCCATCAAATGAATCGAGCGGCCGATGCAACAGCTAAGGCTATCGTGAAAAAATATACTCAGGCAGATATTGAATATGACCGCTTAACCAACAACGGCATGACGGAAGGCGCAGTTATTTATTGAAGACTTTGCTCAGACCCGTATGGCACTTAACTTAAGCTAAAGATAATCGCAAAAGCAGGATCTTGGTAGGTTGGCGCTGAGGCACGAAGCCCAACAATGGAGCCAGAATCAGCAGGCCTGTTGTGCTTCGTGCCTCAGCGCCAACCTACGACGAGCAAATACCTCGATATTCGCTTAAGCTAGCGCCAACGTGTTCAGACCCTGCTAACTAAACTGGTTTATTTTGCACGACCACGACTGGCTCTCTTGCGCTCCTGCTCCTTCAATAGTTTTTTACGGATGCGAATACTTTCCGGCGTAACTTCAACCAGCTCGTCATCGTCGATAAATTCCAGCGCCTGTTCCAGCGTACATTTAATGTGTGGCGATAACGTCAGCGCTTCATCAGTACCGGAGGCACGTACATTGGTTAATGGTTTGGGTTTTATCGGATTCACCACCAGATCATTGTCGCGAGAGTGAATACCGACAATCTGACCTTCGTAAACTTCATCATTATTACCCACCAGCAACTTACCGCGTTCCTGTAGCGGATACAGAGAATACGCCACCGCTTTACCTCTGGCATTGGAAATTAATACCCCATTAGGACGCTGACCGATACTATTCGACACGACTGGGCCATAATGGTCAAACACGCTGTATAACAAACCGGTGCCACGTGTCATCGACAGGTACTCGGTTCTAAAACCGATTAAACCACGCGCAGGAATGATGAAATCAAGTCGCACTCGACCTTTTCCATCCTGCACCATGTCTTTTAGATCAGCCTTACGCTTGCCCAGCGCTTCCATTACTGCTCCCTGGTAATCCATTTCCACATCAGCAGTGAGCTCTTCATAAGGCTCCAGCTTAACGCCATTTTCTTCGTGAATAATCACTTCAGGACGACCCACAGCCAGCTCAAAATTTTCCCGGCGCATGGTTTCGATTAAGACTGAAAGGTGCAGCTCACCGCGACCGGACACTTTATACTTGTCGCCTTCAACCTGCTCGACACGTAACGCAACATTGTGTTTTAGCTCCTGTTGCAGACGATCCCAGATATTTCGGCTGGTCACATACTTGCCTTCCTGGCCGGAAAAAGGTGACGAATTTGCCTGAAATGTCATGCTGATGGTCGGTTCATCAACGGTCATGGGTGGCAAGGCTTCAACTTCATTGGGATCACAAATGGTGTCGGAAATAGACAGTGGATCAATACCGGTAATGGCAACAATATCACCCGCCTGCGCCTGCTCTGCCTCAATACGCTCTAATCCGTGAAAACCCAATACCTGACCAATACGACCACTGCGTTCTTTGCCGTCATCACCAACAATTTTTACTGCCATATTGGTTTTAACGATGCCACGAGTTATGCGGCCAATACCGATAATACCGACATAACTATTGTAATCGAGAGTCGAAATCTGTAACTGGAACGGCGCATTCTCATCAACATCCGGCGCAGGTACGTGTTCGATAATCGCCTCAAACAAAGGTGTCATATCACCTTCAGTAATATCTGAATCATCACCGGCATAACCATTGATGGCAGAGGCATAAACCACTGGGAAATCAAGCTGCTCGTCGGTTGCACCCAGTTTATCAAACAGGTCAAAAGTTAAATCCAGCGCACGGTCTGGATTAGCGCCATCACGGTCAATTTTGTTTATCACCACAATGGGCTTGAAACCCATGGCAAATGCTTTCTGGGTAACAAAACGGGTCTGTGGCATAGGACCGTCCACAGCATCAACCAGCAGTAAAACCGAATCCACCATAGACAGCACACGCTCAACCTCACCACCAAAATCGGCATGTCCCGGTGTATCGACAATATTGATGTGATAGTCATTCCATTCAATGGCGGTATTTTTTGAAGTAATGGTAATGCCGCGCTCTTTTTCCTGATCGTTGGAATCCATAATACGCTCACCGGGTGCTTTACGCGCATCCAGAGTGCCGGATTGTTCAAGCAATTTATCAACCAGGGTGGTTTTGCCGTGGTCGACATGGGCGATGATGGCAATATTGCGGATTTTAATACTCACGATAATTCTCGTTAAACAGGAAAAAGGTGCGCATTATAGGCGTTTATTGAAAAATAAACTGTATTAATTTTGGGTTATACGAAAATCTTAGCAACAAAAGACATTATTCGACACAGAGGACACAGAGAAAGTAAAATGGCTATTTTCATCTGCGTCTATGGCGCACAAAATATTAAAATATTTTTCTCTGTGTCCTCTGTGGTCTCTGTGTCGAATAATGTATTCCCCGTTACAAACCAATCCACTGGCTAACCGCTTTACGCGCTTCATCGTTGATGGGGCGGGCGATTAAACCGGTTCGACTGATGGCAATGCTGTATTTAGCACCACCGGTCATGGGCAAAAACACCGCGCTGCCGTATGCTGCATCAACCCAGTGCAGCCAGTTTTGATGCTCATGGAAAAATTGCCATAAGTCGAATTTTTCATCTTCAATATAAGCGGGGGCTTTTAACAGTGAATACACACTGCGCGGACGTTGCTGCTCTTCATTAATATCAACATATCGCCCTGATATTCTATGCAGGCGATAGTTTGCATCCAGCCCTACCAGACTTGCCATGCCCTTCCAGGTCAGCACCTGCGCATCAAGTTGCCATTCGTCGCCTCTTAAATTAACCACCTTCTGGAAATCCGAATCCAGAGCGCTTATAGCTGCACGATATTGCTGACGACCGAGTTTCTGAAAGGTGATTTCGGCGACTGCCCGCTCATACACCAGGCGTTGATAGGTATATAAATTTGAAGCCAGCAGAAAACTGGCAGCAGCCACTGCCAGAAAAAACAGACCGGAAAACTCTAGCGCAAGACCATTAACTAAGCGGCGCTGGAAAAACCGTTTAATGCCGGTGATGGTAAACGCCAGACCAACAATGGCGATAAGTACGCCAGCAAGTGTCAAGTGAGACATTACTACTTAGCGTTTATGGTGATTAATCATTGCAAAAGTAGCCGCAGCTCTTCTATAGATTATTGCGTAATCCGATCTCGCGCTGCCTGCGCCTTTTCAGTGTAACCGGCATCATCACAAATACGCGCCAACTCCTCTAGCGCACGTATGTTGTCTTTATCCACTTCCAGCGCCTGCTCACAGTGATAACAGGCTTTATCATAATCACCCTGTTTGTATGCAACACGTGCCAGACCCAATATGGCATACAGGTCATGACCCACTTTTAAACTGGAATGATAATGCTTAACCGCATCATCAAACCGCTTCAGTGACACCAGCGCATCACCAACACGTGTCCACAGTGTCTGATTTTCTGGCTCCTGATCCAGGATTTTCCCCCACCAGTACACGGCTTTTTCCATGTTCAACTGACCACGAAAACAGTCACCCATGCCAAACAGGGCGAAATTATTTTTTGGGTCAAGCATTAACGCATTTTCATAATGATCCGTGGCGCGATCAAATTCTTTTCGACGACGATAAATATTGCCAATCATGGTCATTAAAACCACGTTATGCGAGGTATTTTTAGCTAACAGCTTTTCAAAACAATGTAGTGCTTTTTCATCATTATGCTGCGCATAATAAACATTACCCAGGCCTAACAAGGCAAACGGGTCATAAGGTTTAATGGCTAACGACTGCTCGTAAAAATCAACAGCGTTTTCGCTGTCATCCAGTTTGTGATAGGCATCCGCGATACGCACCATAACATGGCTGTCTTTTTCATTAATTTCCAGATAACGCAGCCAGTAAGGTATAGCCTGTAATGGCTGCTTCATGCCACGACGTGCATCACCGGCACCACGTAAAGCGAATATATTGTTATTGTCTTTTTTTAATACCGCGTCATATTGTGCGCCGGACTCTGCAAAACGGTTGAGTTTGCGATAAACATCACCCAGACCGGACAATACATAGGGATTGTCCTCATCTAATTCTCTGGCTTCTAAATAGACTTTTTCAGCCGCTTCCAGTTGACCACCACGAAAAAGACGACTGCCTTTTTTTGATAATTCAATAACGGCTTTTCTTGATATCCCTGACATAGTTTTATTCCAGTTTTCTGGTCAATTTTATGGATCTTTTAAGAATAAATAATACAACGATAGTTCACTTTTATACAACGCAATTTTATTAACTCGGATATTTCATAATAACGGCAGCATTTTAAAATCCTTGAATTTCATAGGTAACGCCGTTTTTAGACAAGCCTGTGGTGCCGCGTTGAGAACTAAAATACAGGCGTTTACCATCCGGGCTGAATGCAACACCGGTTATTTCAGAATGTTCATGCCCTGTTAATTGCACAATGGGATACAAACTGCCCTGATTATCAATCACCACAATCTGCAAATCACCGCCATCTTCTGCCACATAAATATCACCCTGCTGCGAAACAGTGATATTGTCCACCCCGGTGAGTATCGGTGTTAGCGACTTACTAGCATCATACAAAATACTAACGGCCTTATGTTTTATATCATAAACCCATACCCGGTCATCGCCTTTTGTGGTAAAAATAATTTTCCCGTTATAATAAACGATGCCTTCCCCGCCATTAAACGTTTTCGCCGAATCTACCTGATATCGCGTTGCAAGATTTATTGCTAATGGATCGGGCACCATTACCCAGCTTACGCTTGAATTATCCTGCTGCACCGCCACTTCTAATAAACCTGTTGAAAGATCAGGAAAACCGTTTTCGCTCACCGAATCAGCAATAAAACGATACAGGCAACCATCCACTTTATCTTCCGTTAAATACAAATACTGTGACACCTCATCAACCGCAACCGCTTCGTGATTAAAAACACCGAGCGCAGGACGCACAATCGCCTGTTTGCCGCCTTCTGGAAAACACTCCCATACCTGCCCATTATCCACTTCCTCACATGACAACCAGGTACCCCAGGGTGTTGCCCCACCGGCACAATTACGGTTGGTATTTTCAAGAATGGTATACCCATCCACCACCTCACCTTCGACATTAAAGACAATGGCGCCAACACCACCGGTCGAAACTATCTCACTGTTAGAAACATAAATCCAGCCACCATCCTGCCTTGCAAAACAGGCACCACCATCTGGCGCAGCATGCCAGATAAAAGCTGACCCGTTTATCACTGTCTGACCGGAATTTGCAATAATGCGTGAGCTAAATCCTGCTGGCAGGCGCACGCCATTATCATCGGCAGCGAGTAACGCAAAATTATCCGTAGCCGATGCGTTATATTTTTTCGGACTGGCGCAGCCCACAAGTAAGGCACTAGTCCATACTGCACCCACTCCACAAGCACTCAACCTGGACAAGCCCTGCTTTAAAAATTGTCTTTTACCTAAATCAACCATAGAGTTACACCACTTTCCAATATTGAAGTAAAATACGTTAAATGACTCAGCAAACAAAAAAACACGCCTATCTGGTTGATAGCAGCATCTACATCTTTCGCGGCTGGCACGTCTACCCTGATGAAATCGTTGATCGTGACGGCAACCCCTGCAACGCAGTATACGGCTTTACCGAGTTCCTGCGTGAATTACTGGAACTCGAACAACCAGAATATATCGCCTGCGCGTTTGATGCCAAACAAACCAACTCCTATCGCCGCGAAATATTCCCGGACTACAAAGCTAATCGCCCGCCAGCCCCGATTGAACTCAAAAACCAGTTTAAACACTGCAGGGACTTTTGTCGCGCTGCCGGCATTGCTGATTTCTCCAGTAATCGCTTTGAAGGTGATGACATTATCGGCACGCTGGCAACAAGATTACGTGAAGACGGTTTCAGAATCACCATCCTCAGCGCCGACAAAGACCTCGCACAATTACTCCGCCCCGGTGACGTATGGTGGGACTATGCGCGAAACAAAATTTTGCATTACAAAGATGTCGAAAAAAACTTTGGCGTCAAACCCGAACTGATTGCCGACCTGCTGGCACTGGCTGGCGACAAAGTGGATAACATTCCCGGCATTCCCGGCATCGGTTATAAAATGGCATCGAACCTGCTGAAAAAATATCCTGGTGTTGAACACATAATGGAAAACATTGATAAAATTTCTGAAATGAAATTTCGCGGTTCAAAACGCATCCAGTTGCTGGTAGAACAACATCAACACATCCTGCCCATGACAAAACAATTAACCACCATTGTCACTGATGCTGATTTTAAAGGCCCGAAAAAAGACATTCGCTGGTCAGGCATCAACCAGGATGCCATGCATGCCATATTCGACTTGCTTGATGCTGCCAACACACGCCGTCAACGCTGGTTTGATTTGCAAGTTGCCGCAACATTTATATAGCTCAGTTAAGATCTCTCACAAAAAAACGTTCGAGATGACAGCAAAATAATTTAATATGCTGTCATCTCGAACGTTTTTTTGTGAGAGATCTTAAAACCATCTTAACCACACAGTCATGATTATATTATTCAACAAACCTTTTGACGTGCTCTGCCAGTTCACCGATGAACAAGGTCGCAAAACACTTGCCGACTTCATCAAACAAAAAAATGTCTACGCTGCGGGCAGGCTGGATCGTGACAGCGAAGGTCTGGTTGTGCTGACAGATGATGGCAAACTACAAAATAAAATAACCGAGCCTAAAAACAAAATGCCAAAAACTTACTGGGTTCAACTTGAAGGTGAAATAACCGGGGATGCTTTAAGGCAATTAAGAACAGGGGTAAGTATTAAAGGTGGTAAGAACTCAACAATAAGAACAAAACCTGCTAAAGCAAAAGTAATATCCGAGCCAAAAAAAATATGGTCACGAGAGCCGCCAATCCGCCAACGTAAAAATATTCCAACATCCTGGATAGAGCTGGTTATCACCGAAGGTCGTAACCGACAGGTAAGACGAATGACAGCAGCAACCGGCTTTCCTACCTTACGGTTAATACGTTACGGTGTTGGTGAATGGACAATAGATAATATTAAAAACGGACATTACGTTCTTGCAAAAAACAACAGCATTAATTAAATGTAGTCGCTCAGACTTAACCTGACAAAGCCTGTCTGATTTGCTCATAAAGTTAATGACTGAATTCGGTCATTAACGGGCATTCAAAATCAAAAGCAATAGTCCGCGAAGGTAGCCAGGAGAAAGTAGAACCTGAAACAATGGCAGCATCGGGGTTTTGCACGGAAACAATCGCTGCATCAGAAAATTTCATCGAGGATGATGACTCTATGGTTTCTGTTACACACGCAACAGTGAGCAGTGAGATTGCCAGACAACAGGAAAGTTTAACCGCGAAATCTATATTAATAAACATAAGATCCTCTCATTTATTCTGAATTCAAGTAATTAAGTGCAGCACATGATTTTGTTAACCGGTTTCGTTAACTGTTAGCGCCAAAACCTTCAGGCAAACTCTTTACATGTAGATCACGTTGCGGAAAGGGTATTTCAATTTCATGTTCTCTAAAGGCTTTATCAATTGCGAAATTAATGTCGCTGACAATACGTAAACGACTATCTACATCATGCAGGAATACACGAAGCTCAAAATTTAATGAGCTATCACCAAATTCTCTGAACAAAACTATCGGCCTGGGAACCGAACCTGTTTTAACAACATCTGCATTGTCTTCGGCTATCGCCATCAATATATCACGCACCTTTTCTGTATCCGTACCATACGCGACACCAACAGGAATGATCGCACGACCACTTTTACTGGAAAGCACCCAGTTTGTTACCTGGTTCGATATCAACTCTGAGTTTGGCACGATCACATCAGAGCGGTCAAAGGTTTGAATGCGCGTTGAACGTATCTGTATTTCTTTTACCACACCTTCGGTTTCACCAACCACAATCCAGTCGCCCTTTCGTATGGGTCTTTCAAACAATAAAATCAAACCTGAAACAAAGTTATTGACGATGTTCTGCAAACCAAAGCCAATACCAACAGACAGGGCACCTGCGATAATGGCTATATTGCCAAAATTAAAGCCTGCAGCAGATAAACCGGCAACCAGGGCAACAACAAACATAATGTAACGAACAATAGTTATCATCGCATCACGAGCACCCTGTCCCATGGTGGTCATTTTCAGCCAGTTATTTTCCAGCTGCGAACGCACCCAGCTGGATAAAATAATAATGACACCAAAGATCAATAATGCCGACAAAAACCGACTGGGAACGATACGGAATTCACCTATTTCGAAACCATGAACCAGGTAACTCCTTAACTGCTCGATAATGCCACCACTGTAATCCCAGGCGTTTATAAACAGCACGGCAAAGGAGCCCCAAATGACAATAGTGACCAATAAGCGAATCCAGATTAAACCGGGAACTTTTGCATTTTTCTCCACACCCAGAGTTTTATGCATCCGGCGACACCAGGCGTATTTACCTTCATCAATTGCGTCAAACAAATCTCTGAATAATATTGAAATACCGATAAAAATGACAAACACGACAAACGACAACATGATAATTCGCCGACTGCCAAAAGCGAGATTGCGGTAGCCCATCCATTCAGCGGCCAGAGTCGCTATGATAGCGACGATGACAATCATCGAAAGATAACGCAGTTTTGGCAGCTTCGGCGATTTGATAATAACCTGTAGCGTCCAGGCAACATTAACCACAAAAAACAGGGAGAAAATATTACGCAGCAGCAACAAGTTTGATTCAACAATGCTTTGTGAAAACACCGTATAAAAAGCCAGATAACCAATCAAACCTAAAACAGCTAAAACTCTTAAGCGTTTTGCCAGACTTTCTGCAATATAGGGGGAAAAGAATAAAAACAGTGTTGCCGGGGGAACAGGCGAAAACAACAGACGAATAAGAAAGGTTATAACGAAGAAAATAAATAAGCCGATGAACAACTCCATTACAAAAGGTATCCTGGCCACTTCCAGTGTAAGAATAACGGAACTTATTGCCGCAACGGCGGAAACGATCAAATACGGTGCAAAACGAGCCAGGGTCGTGAGTGTAGCTCTTAGTAAATTTTCAGAAAACGCATCCTGCCAGTGCCGCTTATTCTCCAGCAACAGTAATTTTTTACGCAACCAAAAACCAACAAACAGTGCAAATAAAATTGCGGCAAAACTTAAAGTAAAATCAACAACATCAATTTCATGTAACCCTGATTGTGAAAATATAAATTGCCAGGATTCTTCTAATATCGCGACCGGGTTTTCAAAATAGATAAAAACAAGTTGAATCATATCCGGGCTTTTGGCCAGATACTTTTCCTTAAAGTAAAATTTTTCCGTCTCATTAATCTGGCTGGCAACCTCGCCACTGCTGGCGACAAATAAATTACATTTTGCTAACGTTTTATCCAGATTATCTTTTTGTTTCAGGTAAGCCTTTCTTTTTTTAGTCACTTCAGCGTCTTCGCCTTTAACTTTTTCTCCCAGGCCTTCCATCGCTGTTTTCAGGTCAATCAAAGCTGCTTCGCTATTTGACGCACATAATGATGCCGCACTTTTCATTTTAATGGTCAGTTTCGTCCATGCAGCAAGATCATCACCATCAAACTGCCCCCTGTTAAGCTTTTTATTTACCAATTTAAGCTGGTCAGACATCTTCTCCATATTTTCCATATCATCGGCTACTGCAATAGACGGCAGTGAGATGACAAAAATAAAGAGCATGAGATGGATAAGGTTTTTCATTGCCATATTATTAATTCATGAATTTATCGTTAGCTAGAAACACCCGCATTATACAACAGCGACAACAGGCACCGGGTCAGTTATGATTAACAGGCATGAAATCTGAAACATCACTCATTCCAATCAAGAATAAATGATTCTACAGCTTTCTAAATGACCCGATCGTCCAGTCTGACCACGGAGATTGTATGGATGTAATGCACAGTATGGCGGTATTCCGGCGTGTTGTTGAAGCAAAAAGTTTTTCTGCTGTGGCGCGTGAAACCAATATGTCACAGTCCACCGTGAGCAAACATATTGCTGCGCTGGAACAACGTTTAGATACTAAATTACTCAATCGTAGTACACGCTCATTAAAACTTACCGAAGCCGGCAAAGAGTATTACCACCATTGCATCCGCATACTCAACGATTTTCAGGAGGCCGAAGCCAGTGTCGGCAAAGGTAAAATAAAACCCACTGGCACCTTGCGCATTTCGACCAGCGCGGCTTTTGGTCGCATTATCATGCTGCCGCACCTCAAAGCGTTTTTTGATATTTACCCCGACATCAACATCGACCTGCTATTTGATAATGACTATGTTGACCTGGTGAAACAGGGCATTGACGTGGCGATTCGTATCGGCCCACTGGCCGACTCCAGCTTGATCGCTAAAAAAATTGGCAGCAGCCCACGCATAGCTGTTGCCAGCGCAGAATATCTGGTGAAACATGGCCGCCCCAGAAAACCGGCAGATCTTCTTAAACACAACTGTCTGTTTTATTCATTGCAAAAAACACCAGATCTGTGGTACTTCAACAGCACCCAGGAAGGGGATGAATCGATTCGCGTCAGCGGCCGCTTTAAAGCAAACAGCCCCGATGCAGTATGTGATGCCGCCATAGAAGGCCTGGGCATAGCCATAGTTTGTGAGTGGCATGCAGAAAAACACATTAAAACAGGTGCTTTAAAAGTGATACTACCGGAGTACCGGCCTACCACTTACGACATACACGCGGTTTATCCTGAACGGCGTTTCGTGCCACAAAAAGTGAAACGTATGATTGAGTTTCTTGCGGAGAAGGTGGCGGGATAAACATCAGCAATGCCCCGGTAACCAGAATAAAAAGCAGATATCAAAAAGGCTCGATTAAAAACAGAAGTCGACAGGTTTTAAACATTCTTTATCTTTGTCAAAGGCAGACCATAATTCCCCATAACTGGCGCAAACCTCAGGATGTTTTAGCTCAGCCGCTATTTCTGCCAATGGCCACAACACAAAAGCATTTTTCAGGATCTCAGCTCGCGGCAGCTTCAGGCCGTTTTCATCGAGCACCAGGTCATCGTATAACAACAGGTCAAGATCCAGTGCTCTTGATGAAAACTTCGGGCCGCTACGGTCACGACCATTAGCATCTTCGATGCCACGCAATATCTGATTGGTTTCAAATACCGAGGTGTTGACCTCACAGGCGATCACCATATTATAAAACGCATCACCGTCAAAACCGACCGCTACACTCTCGTAAACTGAGGACAGGGTCAATTCACCGAACGCCTGCTTTAATGCTGTTATGCCTGCGCGTGTATTTTGCTCACGGTTAATATTGCTGCCCAGACTGATATAAATAGTGGCCATTTTCTATCCACCGGTTAACGCAAACCGCGCTCAATGATGACACCGACTGAGTGCGAACCGGTCACTGCACCTAACTTACTAAGCCTTAAGCGGCACCAGGGCACGTTAAATTCATTCATTATGATTTCTACCAGGCACTCCGCCAGTGTTTCCACCAGTTGAAACCGGCTTTTTTCAGTAAAAGCAATTAAAGCCTTAGCCACCGCTTTATAATTTAACGCATCCTCTATATTTTCGGTGGCTGCTGCTTTGGCATTATCTGCTGCCATCTCAATATCCAGCGCAATGGTCTGCTTAACCTCCCGCTCCCAGTCATAAATACCAATAATAGTATCAATACGCAAATCTTCAATAAAAACAATATCCTGCGGCATATAGCAAGTCTCTAAAGCAACATAAGAAAAAATGTATTATACATGGCTGTCGATGCTAATGGATGGCTGAGTACGGTCATTAGAAGACATTAAAGATTAAAAGCGTTAGTCCGCGAAGAACGCAAAAGACGCGAAAAAATCAAAAACAATAATAGGTTTGTAGGCCGGGATAAGGCTTTGCTGTTCCCGGCGTTTTGATTGGTACTGCCTGCAACGTGCCTTATGCAAGCCTACTTGAAAAAAACAGAAAAATAAAATGTTTTGTTTTTGCTTTTTTCGCGTC
>CAYQXD010000032.1:0-23462 GCA_964421315.1 uncultured Thiotrichaceae bacterium
CTAAATCAACCAGCCAAATCACGGCTGGATATCAAAATGTATTTTCTACCAGCGGCTGTGCATCCGATGCCGGAGCATGACATGTTGTGCAGATATAATGCGAACCCGATACTTCATCTTTATCGCCTGCGCCACCAAAACCACCATAGTGGTCAGAAGACATTGCCAGTTTTTTACCTTTTATATATTCTCTGTCAATTAATTTAGGCTTGTCATGACACTCCATACATTCATTGTCCTCCATGGTAATAGGCAAATATTCCACAAAGGTGTGTGCAACCATTGGTGGTGCAGTATGGTAAGACTTTATAATTCGATCACTTTCGCCAGTCTTTGTTGTTGGAAACTCAAAGGTCGATGGTGACGGGTCATTAAATACGCCGTCCGCGCCAATGCCGACACTGACCTGGTCTATAGGACCACCGCCGCCATAGCCACCACCCGTTTGACAGCCAACTATGCCGATAGTGGTCAGCAGGGTACCGATTAACAGGATTTTCATTTTCGGGATTTTGAACATCACTTTGCTCTCCTAAGATTGGATTCAAGTTTATTAGATGATTTTTTACTTATGTTACTCTGCACACGCAGACCAAATGCAAGGGTGTTTTCGGGACACACCGTGATACATCGCCCACAATTAGTACAGTCGCCTGAGGCTATCATTCCAACCTCAGCCGCTTTTTTAAAACTCAATACCTTCGGTTCAGGACACACGCGAACACACTCGCTACAGTGCGTACAGGTTGGGGCATCAAATAAAATTCTGATTGGTGCTACTTTTCCGGCCAGCCCGTAAAAAGCACCTAGTGGGCACAGATGACCACACCAGCCATCACGCAGGACGAGTAGATCAAAAACAAAAATACCCAGGATCGCCATCCAGCCCATGCCAATACCAAAGATCAGTTCACGATGTAACATGCTGATCGGGCTAACCCATTCAAAAGCGGCAATGCCGGTAATAGCTGAAAGAATCAGACTCAATACCAGTACCACATATCGAATATTACGGCTTAGAATAAAACTGTCCTTTATGGATAATTTGCGCCTTAGCCAGGATGCCAGATCCGATACCATGTTGATCGGACATGCCCAGGAGCACCATACGCGACCACCCAGCAGGGTGTATATCAGTAAAACAATGCCGGCACCAATAACAACTTCTTGTTCTAACAAGTGCTGTGTTAGAAAAATTTGCAGCACAGCAAAAGGATCTGCCAGCGGAATAATGCCCAATAAGGTTGATGCACTGAGATTGCCGATTAACAACGGTTCACCTGCAATGCTCCAGCCCCAGTGAACAGTACCCAAAAACAGGAGCAGTGTTCCTAACTGCACGAAACGTCGATAAATAATAAAACGCCAGACCTTTAACTTGCCGACCAGGGTGGTTGGCATAACAAAGTATCTAACCGGTTTGCCATTGGGACCGAGTTTTACTGTACCAGGTTTGACAGTACCATGATTTGCAGAACCTGCGTCAACAGCCATCAGATTTCACCCTGATTCAGGTAATCCAGACCCGTTGCCGGTATGTTCTGCGCATCCTTACGTTTCGGTGCTTTAAATTCCTGGGTAATGGGGGTATCAATCTTCCAGCCCAGTCGATAATGCTCACCAATTTTGCCCTGCACCAGCTCCGGCTGCACCACACGGATGGCAGCTATCTCAGTTGGGCAGGCCTTTTCGCAAACACCGCAACCAGTACAGGCATCGCTATGCACAAGCGGCACAAACCTGGCATGTTTACTAAGTTTACGAGGGTGATGTTCGATGGTTATCGCTTTGTCCAGTATCGGACATACGCGATGACAGATTTCGCAACGTAAGCCTATCCATGACAGACAATTCTCGATATCAATCACTGCCAGACCCATACGTGAGTCGTCAATATTTTCCAGTGAGTGATCCAGCGAACCCGTTGGACAGGCCTTCACACAGGGGATATCCTCACACATATAACAAGGTATTTCGCGTGGTACGAAATAAGGCGTACCAATCGCTACCGTGTCACCCGTTGGTGCCAGCTTCAGGGTATCATACGGGCAATCACGCACGCACTGACCACACTTGATGCATTTGGCATTAAAGCCAGATTCATCATACGCACCGGGCGGGCGAATGGCATGGGGTGCGGCATGAGCCTGTTGCTGCAACAGGTAAGACCAGACCAGACCACCGGTTGCCGCCAGTGCAACACCCTGTACTGAGCGTGTCAGGAATTCTCGTCTTGATGACTTGCTTGTCATGGTTTAGTTATCATGCTGCAAATTATTTGATAGTAGCTGATTTGATAGAAACTGATTTGATAGAAACAGGGGGAAGAACACATGGTTATACCCCCTTGTTTCTAGATAAATCAGACTAAGCAAATCAGACCAGTCACATCAGGCCTTATAAAGCTTGATTGCTGTTTTCTTAAAGTCCTGCTCCTTGGACATTGGACAGGTTACATCCAGGCACACTTTGTTAATCATCACCGATTCATCAAAAAACGGTACGAAAGTATAACCTTTCGGTGGCCGGTTACGACCCGTCGTTTCAACACGCGCCTTAACCTTACCACGACGCGACTCAATCCAGACCAGGTCATCGCGCTGTAAACCACGTTTTTTCGCATCTTCTGGATGTACCCATATTTGCGCCGATGGCACAGCACGATGCAACTCTGGTACACGACGCGTCATGGTACCAGTATGCCAGTGCTCGAGCACACGACCGGTGGACAACCATAAATCATAATTATCATCTGGCTGCTCCGGTGGCGCTGCATAAGGACGGAAGAAAATTTTCGCCTTGCCGGCAAGACTTTTCTTTTCTTTACTGGTCACTTTATCCAGATTACCGGTTGGCGTGGCTTTTAATGCTTTACCGTAAAACTCAAAACCGCTACCTTTGGTTACATATGAATCGTATTTTTCATTAAAGCGCCACTGAGTTTCCTTGCCATTGATCACCGGCCATTTAAGCCCACGTGAATTATCATCTATATAGGTATCAAAATCAGCCAGATCATGCGCATTGCCAAGGGTAAACTGGCGGTATTCATCAAACAACGCTTTTTCAGGGAACCAGCCATCACCCAGTTTCTCGGCAATATGATTACCATGTCCCTTAGTCACAGCGGGATCATGAGGCCAGCTGACCTTTTTATTTTCAGCAGTAGCAAACAGCACATCATACAAGGTGTCTTCAGGTGAATAACCCATCTTAACGGCTTCATCCAGCACACTTGGCAGTTTGCCATCATCAAAACCTTTTGCTTTGAGCCCTGCAACCTTATGTTCACCCCAAACCTCTTTTAATTTGAAACGCTTGGCAAACTCCAAACCCTGCCAGACATCGCCCATGGCCTCACCAGGTGGATTGACCTGTTGACGCCAGGCCTGAGTGCGGCGTTCTGCATTGCCGTACATTCCCCATTTTTCATATATCATCGCGGTTGGCAAAATCAGGTCGGCAACTTTAGCAGACACGGTTGGGTATGGATCGGAGACCACCAGAAAGTTGTCAGACTTACGTGCCGCAGCAATCCAGTGATTGGCATTACCCGATGCCTGGAACGGATTATTGACCTGCACCCACGCCCACTTAATACTACCGTCTTCCATACTGCGTAAAATTTTAGTAATGTGCGAACCGACTTTAGGGCTGAGCGTTTTAGCAGGTAGATTCCAGATTCTTTCAGAAATGTCTCTGTGTTTACCATTAAACACCACCATATCGGCAGGCAGACGATGTGCAAAAGTACCCACTTCGCGTGCTGTGCCACAAGCAGATGGCTGACCAGTAAGCGAGAACGCACCATCACCCGGCTTTGCCTGTTTACCCAGTAGCAGATGCAATGTATACATTTGCTCATTTGCCCAGCTACCACGGTAGTGCTGGTTAGTGCCCATGGTCCAGAAACTGGTAACCTTCCGACCTTTTGCAATGTAAGCATCAGCCAGTGCCTTTAGCTTCTCTTTATGTGATTCCAGTGACTCGTCCACATCACCTTTGGACATCTCGGCAACGAAGTCGAGTGTATAGGGCTCCACGCCTTTTTTGAACTCCTCGAAACTGATCTGCCAGTGTTTCATGGCCGATTTACGGCTATTTTGCTTGACCTTCTCACCTGCTGTACGGCGTTGTGCAATAGCCTCATCCTTATCCAGGGTGATCACTAGCTCTTTTGCCTGAGTATCCTTTTCTGCATCAAAAGCATATTTGGATGTACCACGCATACCATAACCAATGTCGTAAGGACCGGTAGCAAATACGCAATGTTTATCGACAAAATCGTGATCAATCGCATCACGTTTAACTATCTCACGTGCAATGTAATTTGAAATGGCCAGATCAGTACCCGGTTTGAAGATAATTTCTATATCAGCAATATCGGAAGTCTGGTTGGAACAGGTAGTCAGGTTGATGAGTTTGATATTATCCTCATCAGCTATTTTTCGGTCAGACACCCGCGCCCACAGGATGGGATGGCATTCAGCCATATTGGCACCCCAGGTAATCATGGTGTCCGCATGCTCAATGTCATCATAGTTACCGGATGGCTCATCAATACCGAATGTTTGAATAAAACCCACTACCGCAGAGGCCATACAATGACGCGCATTGGGGTCGATATTGTTACTGCGGAAACCGGCCTTCATCAACTTGGCCATTACGTAACCTTCAGGAATGGTGTACTGACCGGAGCCAAATACAGCAACACCGTGTGGCCCCATTTCCTTATAGGTTTTCTTGAACTGTTTTTCCATTTCGTCAAATGCCTGATCCCAGGTCACTGCGTGGAACTTGCCGTCTTTGGCGAACTTGCCGTCTTTCATGCGCATCAACGGCTTGGTCAGTCGATCTTTACCGTACAAAATCTTGCCGTTGAAATAACCCTTGATGCAATTCAGACCGCGATTAACCGGTGCGTCAGGGTCGCCTTTGGTGGCAACAATTTTGTCGTCTTTAGTTGCAACCATAATGCCACAGCCGACACCACAGAATCGACAGACACTCTTGTCCCATTGCCAGCCAGTCTCAGCTTCTTTGGTGGCTGCCAAAGCAGTCGAACTAATTGATATGCCAGCGGTGACCGCAGCCGATGCAGCAACACTTGTTTTCAGGAATTCACGACGTGTTTGAGACAGCTTGTGTTCCATGTTGAACCTCCAATGGGATTATAGGTTTACCGGAAAATGCATCCGGTGCAATTTATAGATTTCAGAATTTGTTATTTCAGAAGCAGTTATTTCAGAATCGGGAGAATATTTAATCATTACTGAACGTATGGTTACATTAATCATTAAGACAGGCAGGCACAGCAGAGGGCTGCATACCAGTGTATTCATCCAGATCATCAGGGATATTTTCTGGGGATATAGACTCTCCGTCCTCAGCAAGGTAGTGGTAAACCATCTCGGCAAGTACAATCCCGGGCAGTTTCTTAATCTTTTTCAGACCATCAACTTCGTTACGAATGGACTCAGCTTCCTGTACAACAATAAGTTTGTTGTTGTCCCGGTCAATATGGTGAACCTCAACATCAGGCATAGCATTAAGGGTTTCGATCAGGGCATCGATTTGTGATGCGGTGGATATAATAAGAATACCGGAGAGGTTCATCTTATGGTTGCCCGAAAACTAATGATTGCTCTAAAATCAACAGGCGAAATAGTACACACACTTTAACTAACATTTTCATGCATCAACCCTTACAAGCGAGTTATATTTATCTTTTTATTCTTGTTTTCAACAGACCCTACACAAAACATGCCGATGTTAAATTGACATAGGTCAAACCTGGAAAATTAATTAGTTAATAACTTTCTCCAGTAAAGTATATTAGTTTTTCCTAATAAAATCATTTGCTTATATAGCTCGCACCGACTCACCGTGACTGAACCTTTTCTTTACTATTTTTCGGGTCAAAATTAAAGTACATTTTTTCAGGCAGTAAATCGTAACTCCATGGCAAGCCGACATTCTTCCAGCCGCCAACAATGCGCTCCCCTTTTCTGGGGCCGGTTTTAGCACGTAACCCTTCGAAGCCTTCGACTTGTGCATAAACTTTAGTAAAACCTGCTTTGATTAATATTCTGGCTGCAAAAGGTGCACGGCTGCCCGATGTGCACATAATAATTACCGGGGCATCTTTAGTGAGTTTTCTGTTTTGTAAAAGTATTTCAACGGCGTTAACAAAGTCAGGATTTTTAGGCTTTTTAAAGGTGCCGTATATACCATTTTTTTTCATCTTCCAGTTAGTTGAATCAAATCGGTAAGGTATGTTGGCATCTACCGTATCTGCCATTCCTGTGTAATGAATTTCAGGCTGATTTCGCACATCCAGAAAAAGCACTTTTTCAGGGTTGGTCGTTTTCATATCATAAGCCTCCTGCGCCGTTAAATAGAGCCCGAGAGAAGTATGCTGCCAGTCTTTTGTTAATACGGATTCATCTACAGCGAGGACAGGGGCGATGAAAAACGCCAGCAACAGGTAAACAATAAATTTATTCATAATGTATTTTCTTTGGTGAGCGACCAGGTTTTTCAGGACAAAACCCTACCATAAAATATTCAATTTCAGGAAAACTAATTACACCCAGTTATCTAATTACAATGATTGGGAACCTGGGTATTTTTAAATAAGCTGTAAATAAATTGGGCCTTATTTCAAATCAGTACAGAGGAATACAAGTGATTGTAATCATTATCAACACTCTGTAACATACTGTTTTTAATCACTCCTCGTTCCCACGAAAGAACATGGGAACGAGCAACTCAGGAAATACCATGACTATAGTGACACTAGAAACATCACACGGCGACATTGTTATTGAGCTTAACGATGAAAAAGCGCCGGAAACGGTAAAAAACTTTTTAAATTATGTGAATGACGGTTTTTATGATGGCACCATCTTCCACCGTGTTATTCCTAACTTCATGGTACAGGGTGGCGGTTTTATGCCCGGCATGGTGCAAAAGCGACCTGAAGACCCCATTAAAAACGAAGCGGATAATGGCCTGACTAATGATCGCGGCACTGTTGCCATGGCAAGAACCAATGACCCGCATTCAGCAACAGCACAATTTTTTATCAACCATAATGACAATACATTTTTAAATCATACCGCACCCTCTGGAGCAGGCTGGGGTTATTGTGTTTTTGGCAAAGTCACAGAGGGTATGGATACGGCTGATGCCATTGCAGCAGTCAGTACCGGCAACGATAGTGGTCACGCTGATGTACCTGTTGAAACTGTCACTATTATTAAAGCTACTGTGGATTAAAGCACGGCAGCATAAGCCTGTTTAGCATTTTCAATGAAAGATATTGTTTTTATCTCCGATCTTCACCTGGCACCTGAGCGTCTGGAAATCATGGATTTATTTGTACGCTTTACAGAAGATATTGCTGCTAAAGCCGATACCTTATATATTCTTGGTGATTTCCTGGAAGTCTGGTGGGGAGATGATGACCCGGCAACAGGTTATCAGGATGTATTTAATGCCTTAGCTAGATTAGCAACACGATACCATACTGAGATATTTCTGATGCACGGCAATCGTGACTTTATGATTGGTGAAACACTTGCACAACGATGCCATTTCAAAATAATCCAGGACCCGCATAAGATCAGCCTTAATAAACGTGATATTTTACTCATGCACGGCGATACCTTATGCACCGATGATATTGAATACCAGAAATTTCGGCAAATGGTGCGAAACCCGTTATGGCAACAACAGGTATTAGCAAAAACACTGGAACAACGCTATCAGCTTGCGCAAAGTCTTAGAGAAAACAGCAAGCAGGCAACCACTGAAAAAGATGAATCCATTATGGATGTTAATCAGACTGAAACGACAAAAGTATTTATAGAAAATGATATTGATTTAATTATTCACGGCCACACACACCGTCCTGCGATTCACCATAAAATAATTAACGGTCAAAACACCACGAGAATTGCCACGAGGATTGTGCTGGGTGACTGGCATGAAGCAGGAAGTTATTTGCGACTTAATGACTTGTCTGATTTTAAGTTGCAGACTTATCAATAAAAATTTAGTAACTACTCAGCGTATTCCCCAGGTAAGGATGATATAGCCTTTAAAAATGATTTAACAAACTCTGCATTTCTTCATGACTAAAACCTGCCTGTAGACGCGCCTCGGTATCGAAGGGTCCGAACCTGGCACCCTGCATATATTTTTTTATCAATTCAAGAAAAGTTTTTTGTGGTTCCAGACTGCGCTCCTCACACAAGGTTTTATACCAGTACGAACCTATTTTGACATGACCAATTTCATCATCGAATATCTTTTGTAATATTGATATTAGCTGTATATCACCTGCAGTTTGTAGTTTTTCAATCATGCCCGGCGTGACATCAAGCCCCCTTGCCTCCAGCACACGTGGTACCAGCGCCATTCTGGTCATGACATCAAAATCGGTTTTAACCGCCATTTCCCAAAGTCCGTTATGTGCAGTTAAATCACCGTAAACCATGCCATGTAGTTTAAGGTAATCCGATAACATGGTGAAATGCAACGCTTCTTCAGCGGCTACGCGACACCAGTCAGAATAATATTGCTCAGGCATGTTTTGAAAACGATACACGGCATCTAATGCCAGGTTAATAGCATTAAATTCGATATGCACAATAGCGTGTACTAATGACAAACGTCCTTTTAGACTAGAAAAATTACGTTTTGGCACTTCTTTGGGGTCAACCAGTTCAGGCTTGTCAGGTCGCCCTGGCACAGGAAGCGATTTTACAGTCAATAATGGGCCTGGTTTTAACATCCCATCCAGCCACTTTTGTTGCAACAAAAGTGTTGCATCAACTTTTTCCTGAGGGCTATCAAGTAACAAGCAGCAAAGTGCCTGTTCAAATAGATTTATGTTTTTGATTTCTTTCATTAAGCGAATATAACAGTATTATCTTTATGGGCTATTTATCAATAAAGAAAAACGCCATTAATCTCGGGTTGAGCCAGCCAGGGACAGATCTATTTTACCTTATGAATTATTCAGGCTAAAAAAGATCTGTCCCTGGCTTGTTTACAAAGCTTATTACAAAGTTATTTTATCTTTGTTTTTTTCTACTGTTTTGCTACCAATACCGTCAACATTTTCAAGATCCTGAATAGATTTGAATTTGCCGTTACTTTTTCGATAAGCCACTATTGCTTTTGCTTTACTTTCACCTATGCCTGTCATGGCAGAAGCAATCTGCTCAGCACTGGCGTTATTGATATTAATTTTGCCGGCAAATGCTGCTGAAGAAAAAAGTAACACCGAAGCTAAAAAAAGACTATGAAATAATTTCATGAAGATCCTCCTTGGATCGTTTTGATTGGAGCGGTGATATTAACCTAATTCAAACGATGCTCAAGTCAGGCGATTTCATTATTGATTGTACGTAAAACCTTACAAGGGTCTTCAGCTTGAGTAATGGGTCTGCCGATAACCAAATACGAAGCACCATCTTCAATTGCTTTCTTTGGTGTTACTACACGGCACTGGTCATCCTTTTTAGTACCGGAAAATGATGAATCTGCAAGACGTATACCTGGCGTAACCAGTAAAAAACTCTCCTTCAAGCTTTCCCTTAAGATGGGCGCCTCCTGTGCAGAACATACCACACCATCCATACCTGCATTCTGGCTCATGGATGCCAGGCGAGTCACCATTTCCTGTGGCGTTTGTTTGATACCTAAAGCATCAAGTTCAAGCTGCCCACTGCTGGTTAACCAGGTTACGGCAATCAACAATGGTGAATCATTTGCGCTTAACATCTGCCTGGCTGCAGACATCATTTTTTCACCACCTAGTGCATGCACATTAAGCATCCACACGCCAAGATCAGCAGCAGCGGCACACGACTGAGCGACGGTATTTGGAATATCGTGATATTTTAAATCCAGAAATACATCAAAGTTTTTATCGACCAGTTTTTTTACCAGTGAAGGTCCACAACGTGTAAATAATTCTTTACCCACTTTTAAACGGCAGAGTGATGGCTCTAACTGATCAACCAGTTGTAGAGTCTGCCGCTCTGATGGAAAGTCTAATGCGACAATGATTTGAGGAGTTTGGCTCATAGGATAATATGTAGTAGTTCAGACTTAACCTGACAAAGCGTGTCAGATTTTCTCATAAAACCAATGTCTGAAATCGGTCATTAGAAGACATTAAAGATTAAAAGCGTTAGTCCGCGAAACACGCAAAAGACGCGAAAAAAGCAAAAACAATAATAGGTTTGTAGGCCGGGATAAAGCTTTGCTGTTCCCGGCGTTTTGGTTGGCACTGCCTGCAACGTGCCTTATGCAGGCCTACTTGAAAAAAACAGAAAAATAACATGTTTTCTTTTTGCTTTTTTCGCGTCTTTTGCGTGTTTCGCGGACTAATGTTTTAAAAGTTTTTGACTGTCCGTTAAGTGTCGAAGTCAGCCATTCCATATCTTACATTAATGCCAGGTTCAACAACGCAGGGTTTCACACTACCCCAATGGTTACAGCTAGGACACAACCAGTAATGCGTATTAGTATTAAAACCACATTTCTGGCAACGGTATTGCACACTGTCTTTTTGCATAACAGAAATAGCAACGGACAGATCAGTAAACACTTTATCAGCACCGATATCTTTCTCTTTATATGACACCAGTTTTTGAAAACCGAGCAAACTCGGTTGATGTTTTACTTTATCAGACAGGTAATTTATGGCGGCCTGCTTACCCTGTGATTTCTCCAGCACAGAAGAAATAACATTTTGCAAAAACAGATTTTCATGTCGACTTTGAAGCGACTGCAGGTATTCATACAGCTTATCTAATGAAGACAGATTTTCATAACACTGCAGTAGAGAATCAATAACTAATATCATCGACTCTGCATCCTGCTTTTCAATGCTCTCATATATACTGATCGCTTTCTTATCATGGCCAGTGGCTTTTATCTGATCAGCTAACAATATTGAAGCGCGTACGCAGCAAACATCATAACGCAATGCTTTATTGGCATAATTTTCCAACTGGCTGACATCACCTTTAGTTTTGGCTATTTCAGCAAGCTCACAATAATAGTGCGCAATCATCGGGCCGATTACTGCGGCATTTTCTGAGAATAAGTCATCAGCTGTATCAATCGCCTTATACCAGTCTTTTTCCTGCTGATAAATAAGAATAAGATTATGCCGAGCTTGTTTCGATTTTTTGTCCTGTACTAAGACCTCTTTAAACAGTCCTTCAGCACGGTCAAACCAGCCCGCCCCCAGGTAATCGTAACCCAGCTCCAGTAATATCTTGCTGCGATAACATTCTGGCAATGAGTGCCTGGCGATTAAACCCTGATGGATTTTAATGGCCTTGTCCATTTCACCATTTTTTCGATAGATCTTACCTAAGGTAAAATGCATATCAATGGTATCCCAGTTCGATTCCACCAATTTTACAAAAACATCTAAAGCTTTACCCTGCTCATCATTCAGCAGGTAATTCAAACCTTTAAAATATTCTGAGGATAATGTTGATTGCTGTCGTTGGTGCGATTGTTTTGTGCGAAACAATAACCACAAAAAACCAATAGCAACAGGGATTATTGCTAAAGACCATATCGGCATTTGTGAGAAATCAAACACGTTGTTATTTAAGGGTAGACTTCAAAATAAATGTAGGGCATCTCTATTAACTCCGTCCTTTGGTTCGTGAACGCTACGTCCATGTAGCACTGCTCTGCTTGAGCAGATTTGTACTTGAGAGGCTCAAGAACAAGGTGAAGATGTTTTATTTTTTGATAATGCTGAGTAGTTGTAAATAAACAACCAGTATTTTTAATAGTTCAAATAGATTAACCCGCTGCTCCACCCTTTGGTTCGTAAACTGTGCTTCTTCCATGCACCACTTCTTTTAACATTGAAGCGTTTACGCGCTCACGGAGTTCTTTTCCTGGTTTAAAGTGTGGCACGTGCTTGCCTGGCAGGGAAACAGACCCGCCTGTTTTAGGATTACGGCCTGAACGAGGTGGGCGGTAATGTAATGAGAAACTTCCAAAACCACGTATTTCAATTCTTTCACCACCGGATAATGAATTACTCATTTGCTCCAGAATACTTTTAACCGCCAGTTCCACATCCTTGTAAGCAAGATGGCTTTGCTTACGTGCAATACGTTCAATCAACTCTGATTTCATCATTGCGCTTGTTTGCATTTCTTCAGCCATAGAATAACCTTCCTCTGTTTGTTAAATCAACAATCAATACGTTTTCATGAGAACGAGAAAAAATCAAGGTCATCTCTTTCGCAAAATAAACGAAAAAACTTAAAACATTAGTTCGCGAACTTAATCCTTAGACTTCATCTGCTCCTTCAGCAAATCACCTAAGGTTGGTGCTGCACCAACAGACGCATCCTGACTATCTGAAAAGTCTCTTAACGCTTCTGATTCATCATCATAATCTTTCGCTTTAATCGACAGTGTGATGCCGCGATTCTTACGATCAACACCCATCAGTTTAGCTTCAACTTCATCGCCAACTTTAAGCACGGTGCTTGCATCTTCAATACGATCACGTGATAGTTCAGAAGCACGTAATGTACCTTCAATACCATCACCTAAATCAATAATGGCGGCTTTTGCATCAACAGATATGACGGTACCTTTAACAATAGAACCTTTTTTGTTTTCTGCAATAAAGGTAGAAACGGGATCCTGCTCCATCTGTTTGATGCCTAGTGAAATACGCTCACGTTCTGCATCAATAGATAACACAACTGCTTCTATAGAATCGCCTTTCTTGTAATGTCGAACTGCGTCTTCACCGTTGTCATCCCATGAAATATCTGACATGTGAATAAGGCCATCAATCTCGCCATTAAGACCAACGAATACACCAAAGTCAGTAATTGATTTAATCGTACCGCTGACTTTATCACCTTTATTATGCGTGGCAAAGAATTCATCCCATGGGTTAGCCATACACTGTTTCATGCCCAGAGAAATACGACGACGTTCTTCATCTATATCAAGAATCATCACTTCTTTCTCTTCACCTAATGTCACGATAGATACAGGATTAACATTTTTGTTAGTCCAGTCCATTTCAGAAACGTGAACCAGTCCTTCAACACCGTCTTCGATTTCAACAAAACAACCGTAGTCGGTAATATTGCTAACCTTACCCCACAAACGTGAGCCTTCTGGGTAACGACGGGCAATTTCAGTCCAGGGATCATCTCCCAACTGTTTCAGACCAAGAGAAACACGGGTTTTCTCTTTATCGAACTTAAGCACCATAACTTCGATTTCTGAACCCACTTCAACAATTTCTGAAGGATGGCGTACACGTTTCCATGCCATATCAGTAATGTGTAACAGGCCATCGATGCCACCAAGATCAAGGAATGCGCCGTAATCAGTAAGATTTTTAACCACGCCTTTAATAGGCTTGCCTTCTTCAATGCTGTTAAGTAATGCTTCGCGCTCTTCGCTGTATTCATTTTCAACAACGGCACGACGAGAAACAACAACATTGTTGCGTTTCTGATCGAGTTTAATAATTTTAAATTCAAGGTCTTTGTTTTCCAGGTACGCAGTATCGCGTACTGGGCGAACATCAACCAGTGAACCCGGCAGGAATGCACGAATATCACCTAACTCAACAGTGAAGCCACCTTTAACCTTACCGGTAATAATTCCGGTAATGATTTCTTCGGCTTCAAATGATTTTTCTAATGTGATCCAGGCTTTAGCACGTTTGGCTTTTTCACGAGACAGACGGGTTTCACCGTAACCATCTTCAACCGCTTCTAGTACCACTTCAACTTCATCGCCAATGCTAACTTCTAATTCACCCTGTAAATTGGTGAACTGGCTAACTGGAATAACACCTTCTGATTTCAAACCCGCAGATACGATAACGTATCCATCAGCAATATCAGCAATGATACCAAGCACAACGTTGCCGGCACTCATATCGGTTTGACTCAGGCTTTCTTCGAATAATTCTGCAAAACTTTCAGACATAATAATTTTTTGATTGTGTGTTTATTTACCTATGGAACATCATTACTCATGCCGTTACTGGCAATCAGCAGTAATGATTAATAGTAAATGGAAACACTGTTAAGTTAATAATATAGCCTGCCATGTGACAGACCCCTTTTTTACAACATGTTCGTTACAACATGTTTAAATCTAACATGTAAAAATGTAAACAGCACTGTAGGGTGGATAAGTGAAATGCATCCACCTTTGGTTGTTATTCCGGTGGATGCGCCATGCTTGTCCACCCTACGAGCTACACATAAATTAGTAATTAAACTCGTTGATGCACCCAATTCATGACCTCTTTCGTCACCTGTTCGATATTGAGCGTGGTGGTGTCGATAACGATTGCATCTGAAGCGGGTTTTAGCGGTGCTGCCTTCCGATTCATATCGCGATCATCACGCACACGTAACTCTTCAACGAGGGCAGAGAGATTAACATCAATTCCTTTGTCTTTCAACTGCTTATAACGTCTTTTCGCTCTTTCTTCCGGGCTGGCTGTGAGATAGATTTTTAATACCGATTTCGGAAAAACCACCGTACCAATATCACGGCCATCGGCCACCAGTCCCGGTGCCTGTAAAAACGCCCTTTGTCGCGCCAGTAAAGCTTCTCGAACTGCTGGAATGACGGCAATTTGCGATGCGTTTTCACCCATTTTTTCACTACGAATTAGCTGAGTGATGTCTTCCTGATTCAATAAAGTCACCAGCTCATTATTTATTTGTTGATAAGAAACTGATAAATTAGAAGCCATTTCAACAAGTTGAGCCTCATCTACTGCATTTGCCGCCATGTCCGGAAAAAGACGGGAAAACTGCAGCGCGGTAACTCGATATAACGACCCGCTATCAAGGATATGCCAACCAAGATGCCCGGCAACGGCGAGACAAATCGTACCTTTACCGACACCACTGGGGCCATCGAGACAGATAACCTGTGCTATCGAGTCAGGAGTTTTATTCACAAGTAGCTACCCATTACTAATCATTAATCGCCTGAATATTGAGGCCACAGGACGCAGCTAATTCAGCAAATCCGGGAAATGATGTATTCACATTGTCACATTCTTCGATATGAATATCACCACTGGCTCGCAACCCGGCCATCGCAAATGCCATTGCAATACGGTGATCATCGTGACTATGCACTGTACCTGCACCGATCTCGCCACCATGAATGATCATGCCATCATCTGTCGCCTGTGCTTTAACGCCTAATTCAAGCAAACCATCTACCATAACCTGGATACGGTCACTTTCTTTTACCCTCAACTCTTCTGCACCGGTGACAACTGTTTGACCCTCAGCACATGCCGCCGCAACAAATAGCGCAGGGAACTCGTCAATGGCTAGTGGCACCAGTGATTTTGGAATAGTGATGCCTTTTAAGTCTGCGCTCTGTATACGGATATCCGCCACCGGCTCACCGCCAACGTCTTTTTCGTTAGACAGGGTGATGTTGGCTCCCATGCGTTTTAATATTTCAATGACTCCGGTGCGTGTCGGATTCATACCAACATGCAACAAGGTGATATCCGAGCCGGTAGCGATGCTCGCCCCGACCATAAAAAATGCCGCTGACGAGATATCTGCCGGCACATCAATATCAGTTGCAATTAACTTCGCCGGACCCTTTATGCATGCTGTTGCGCCTGTACCCATACCGCTAATATCGCCGGTAACATCAACTTCACAGCCAAAGGCTTTCAACATGCGCTCGGTGTGATCACGTGTTACCGCTGGTTCGGTGACACAGGTTTTACCCTGAGCATACATGCCGGCGAGCAGACAGCACGATTTAACCTGTGCACTTGCCATCGGCATTTGATAGTGAAAGCCTTTTAATGTCTGCTTGCCACTAATCTTCAAAGGTGGCTTGCCATCTTCTGCTGTTTCAACCTTTGCGCCCATTTTTGCCAGTGGCTCAGTAACACGTTTCATTGGTCGTTTTGATAAAGAAATATCACCTTTTAGTTCAACATCAAACTGCTGGCCTGCGAGCAAGCCAGCAAGCAAACGCATAGATGTTCCTGCATTACCCAGATCAAGTGCCTGTGCAGGCGGTTTTAAGCCGAACATACCAACACCTTCGATCGTTACCTTGCCATCACCTGGCCTCTCAATACTCACTCCCATTGCCTGAAATGCGCGCAGTGTATTCAGGCTATCTTCACCTTCAAGAAATCCGCTAATATGACTAGTGCCTTCTGCAAGTGAGCCAAACATGATCGAACGGTGAGAGATTGATTTATCACCGGGGACACGAATTGTGCCCTGTAACTTTGCCTGGTTATGGCCGCCTTGTATGATGAATTTCATAAATAATATTTCAGTAATAATGAGAGCTTTAAGTAATTTTTTCTTAGTATTTGTGACAAATGTTGGCTTTGCCACCTCTCCCCATGGTCGAGGTAACAGTCTCGTAGGCTGGGCAGTTTATCTTGCCCACAAATTTTTCTACGTTATTCCGCGTGGGCAAAAAACCTACCCACCCTACGAAAACCCAATATGACAAAAGGGCTTTAATGAGTAAATTTATCGCGGGTTTGTTTGGCGTGCTGAAAAACCTCAATCAGTTTTTCACCATCACCCGCTTCAAGCGCATTATATAACATATCCAGCTCGTCCTTATAACGTTTCATCATGTCAAGAATAGGCCGCTGATTATTCAGGCAAATATCACGCCACATGGTGGGATCACTGGAGGCAATACGCGTCACATCACGAAAACCACCGGCAGCAAAGCGGAAAACATCTTCTATGTCATCCATGTTTTCAAGACAGTGCACTAAACCAAACGCTAAAATATGGGGTAAGTGACTGGTTGCTGCTAGCACTTTATCATGATGTGCTGCATCCATTGTCTCCACCAATGCGCCAGTTTTACACCAAAGCTTTGTTACCAGCTTTATTGCAGCGGCATCGGTATCGTCTGTTGGTGTGAGGATAACGCGGCGGTTTTTATACAGCTCTGCAAAGGCTGCATCCGGCCCACTATTTTCAGTGCCTGCAATGGGGTGTCCGGCCACAAAACGGCTTGCCTTATCTGCAAATATGTCTGCAAATATTTTGTCAGCTAATTGCTGTACCTGCTGTTTAGAGCTACCAGCATCAGTAATAATGGCATGCTGATTATTTGCCTGCTTCAAGCCCACAGCGATTTTTTCAAAAACTGTTTGCATTGCGCCTAATGGTACAGAAACAAAAATAACATCAGCGTCTTTTACCGCATTAGTTATGTCGGTTTCATAACTATCAATAATGTTTAACTGTTGTGCCTTTTGTAGTGTTTTTTCACTACGACCGGCACCAATAATTTTTTTGCAGGCACCCGCCTGTTTTAGTGCAAGACAAAATGAGCCGCCGATTAAACCGGTGCCAATCACACACAAATTATTTATTTTTAACGACATCAATCAAGACACTGCTTTAATGTTTCAACAAAACGCTCATTTTGTTGTTCGGTGCCAATGGTTATGCGTAAATATTCAGGCATAGCATAATTGGCTACAGGTCGGACAATCACCCCCTGCTCTAACATTTTTTGATACAGAGCCAGACCATCACCCAGGCCACCTCGTGCAACATTGACTGAAATAAAATTACCCATAGTGGGCAAATACTTTAACTGCATCTGGCTAAACGCATTTTGTAAAAAGACCTTTCCTGCATTATTCATTGCCACGCTTTTACTAACGTGTTCAATATCCTGCAATGATGCAACAGCTGCCGTTTGCGCGAGCAAATTGGTATTAAATGGCTGCCTGACACGATTCAAAATATCCGCTATTTCCGGGTTTGACATTGCATACCCTATTCTTAAACCTGCCAGTGCGTATACTTTTGAAAACGTCTGCGTAACCACCAGATTAGGAAATTTTTCTAACCACAAATTTATTGGCGGCTTTAGTTTCTCATCCATGTATTCTGTATAAGCTAAATCAAGAACAATGATAATGTTCTGAGCGATATTATTAAACAGATCTTCAAGTGTTGAAGGATTTAACCATGTGCCTGTCGGGTTATTCGGATTGGCGATAAAAATAATGCGTGTTTTTTCATCAATCTGTGACAGCAGTGCATCAGGGTCATGACCTAAAGGCATACTCTCATGGCTCTCAGGAAAAGCTTTTGCAATTTTAGCAATTGCCCCTACCGCCTGCACAACAATGGGGTACACAGCAAAAGAGTATTGTGAAAATACAGCAGAATGTTGTGGTGTTAAAAAGGCACGTGTAACCAGTTCGAGAATATCGTTAGAGCCATTACCCAACGTTATGCTGGATACATCAATCTGATGCTTTTCTGCCAGTTTATTGCTTAAAATAAAACCACCACCATCAGGGTAGTAATTAATAGATGATGTAGCCTTTGCTATTGCATTCAACGCCAAAGGACTAGCACCTAGTGGGTTTTCGTTTGATGCCAGCTTGATAGAATTACTTATACCTAACTCACGTTCCAGTTCTTCAACGGGTTTTCCTGGTTGATAGGGGGTCAGTTGTTGTACACCCTTTGTCGCCAGCTCAAGAAAAGATTGTTTCATATTTCTTATTAGTATTTACAGTTCGTATGCGTTCCCACGCAGAGCGTGGGAATTTCCACCCTACAGCCAGATGTCATCTCGACCAAAGGGAGAGATCTTGATTCACCGAGGTATAAGATCTCTCCCTTTGGTCGAGATGACAGCTGTATTGAATGTTATCCATATTTTATAAAGATTTTAGCTACAAAACAGCCTTTGGGTATGAACCCAATATTTTCACCATGGCCGATGACTTTTCAATTTCAGCAATCGCTTCCGCTATTTGCTCATCGTGCTGATGGCCATCAATATCTATAAAAAACACATACTCCCAGACACCGCTACGCGATGGTCTCGACTCAATATTGCTCATACTGATATTACGTTTTGCCAGTGGTTTCAGTAAATCGTACAGTGAACCGGGACGATTATGGGCAAACACCAGTAAGCTGGTACGGTCAGCGCCGCTGGCTGGCGCCTGATACTGACCGATAATAACAAAACGTGTGGTATTGTGTGGTTCATCTTCAATATCAGGGTTTAATACCGCAACATCATATATCTCAGCCGCCATAGTACTGGCAATGGCTGCCGAATTTTTATGGTCACGGGAAATTAATACCGCTTCAGCATTACTGTTTACTGCGATACGTTCTGCATTAGGTAAATTTTTATCCAGCCACAAACGACATTGTGCGATTGATTGTTGATGCGCATAAACACGTTTAACGGAAGACAAATCAGTTTCATTAGTTAACAAATTATGACGAATACGTAGCGCCACTTCACCGCTAATAGACAGGCTGGAATTCATTAGCAGATCCAAAGTATGGTTAACCACGCCTTCTGTTGAATTTTCTACCGGCACCACACCAAAGTTTGCGCCTTCGGCCTCCACCAGACGAAACACTTCTTCGATGCTACTAACCGAGTGCGGCTCGATTAAATTACCAAAATGCTTGCAGGCAGCAGCATGGGTATAGGTACCTTCGGGTCCTAAAAAAGCCACGCTTAATGGTTTTTCAAGTGCCAGACAGGCAGCCATGATTTCACGAAAAATACCGGCAATACTTTCATTCGCCAACGGCCCGGTATTACGCTGCATAACCGCACGTAACACCTGGGCTTCGCGTTCTGGACGATAGAAATGGCCGGTTTCACCCTGCTGCCGATTCTGCTGTAGTTTGACCTTCGCCACTTGCGCAGCACAGGATGCGCGTTCTGAAACCAGTTCCTGTATCGACTTGTCTATTTCATCGATACGTTTTCTTATTTCGGCTAGCGGGTCTGCGTCTTCGTTGGTCATCTTTAATTAATTACGAATTATTAATTACGAATTACTAATTGAAAAACAGTGTTGGTTGATTCGTGTTTCATTATTAATTAACATTTGTTTCCTGTGTTTGTTTTTTTAATTCCATCCTTTGGTTCGTAAACAGTGCATCCTTGCACCACTGCTCGTAATTAGTAATTAATAATTCGTAATTATCTTTATACTTTACGTGCTTTTAACACGCCTTCGATAGCAACAAATTTTTCAATTAAATCATCCCCGACTTCACTCTCGATGTCCATCAAGGTATAAGCCAGTTCATTTCTTGATTCATTACGCATATGAAAAATGTTATAGCCTGCATCACCAACCGCTGTAGATATTTTTGCAATCATATCCGGCATGTTTTTGTGTGTCAGTGCAACTCGTGATTGTCCACCACGGGGTAAACTTACCGTAGGAAAATTAACCGAGTTTTTAATATTACCGTTTTCCAGAAAATCTTTTATCTGATCCGCTACCATCATGGCACAATTTTCTTCGGCCTCGAAGGTTGATGCGCCAAGATGCGGCAAGGTGATAACACGGTCATTACGTTTTAATTTTTCTGCCGGGAAATCGCAGATATAAGCATTTAATTTCCTCGTTTCAAGTGCAGCGAGCACCGCATCATCATTAACAATTCCGTGACGGGCAAAATTTAAAATCACTGCGCCATCCTTCATGTTAACAATATGTTCGGCATTCAATAAATCACGTGTTGCATCAATCAGAGGTACATGAAAGGTGACAAAGTCAGCCTGTTTCAGCAATTCATCCAGGCTTGTCATTTCTTCCACATATGAAGACATTCGCCATGCACTTTTCACCGTGATAGTCGGATCAAAGCCAATCACGCGCATACCCAGAGCCACCGCTACATTGGCAATTTCGACACCGATTGCACCCAAACCGATAACACCTAAGGTACGACCAGGTAATTCATATCCAACAAATTTCTTTTTGCCCGCTTCAACGGCTTTGTTTTGCTCCTCATCAGTGCCTTCAACATTTGCCGCATATTGCCACGCCTGACAGATGTTTCTACAGGCTAGTAACATGCCGGCAATTACCAGCTCTTTCACTGCATTGGCATTAGCGCCTGGTGCATTAAAAACCACAATGCCCTGTTCACCCAGTTGCTCAACTGGCACATTATTGGTACCGGCACCCGCGCGCCCGACCACTTTCAGATTTGCTGGAATCTCCATGTCGTGTAGATTTTGCGAACGCAGAATAATGGCATCCGGGTTATCTATATCAGGGTTAACAGTGAAATTTTCAGCCGGCAGCCGGTTTAGTCCCTTGTCGGAAATGTTGTTGATGGTTTTAATGTTAAACATGGGTGCGTCCAAAAATATTTGTATTAATATTAAAAAAGTTGGCAGTTATCAGTTTGCAGTAAACTGTTTTTAGTTTTTAACTGCTTACTGCAAACTGATAACTGCCAACTAATAACTTCTTTTAAGCCTGAGTGCGCTCAAATTCCTGCATAAAGGAAATCAATGCATCAACACCTGCTTCCGGCATGGCATTATAAATACTGGCACGCATACCACCTACTGAACGGTGACCTTTTAAGGTGACTAAACCATTGGCGGCTGCCTGTTCAATAAATGATGCATCAAGATCGGCATTCGCCAGGATAAAGGGCACATTCATCCACGAACGACAATTCACATCAACAGGGTTACTGTAAAACGCAGAATCGTCAATTGCCTGATATAGTTTTTCAGCTTTTCGCTTATTAATAGCTTCGATTGCTGCCATGCCTCCCTGTTTTAAGCCCCAGGCAAAAACCAGTCCTGCAAGGTACCAGCTGTAGGTTGGCGGGGTGTTGTACATCGAGTCATTATCTACAAAGGTTTTATAATCAAACATAACTGGCATTTTTACATCGGCATTGCCAATCAGGTCGTCACGCACGATAACAATAGTTAAACCAGCCGGACCAATATTTTTCTGCGCGCCAGCATAAATAACACCGAATTTAGAAACATCAATTTGACGCGAAAGAATGGTTGATGACATATCAGCCACCAGTGGCACGTTACCGGTATTAGGAATATAAGGGAACTCCACACCCACAATGGTTTCATTAGGTGTGTAATGTACATAGGCGGCATCGGCATTAAAATTCAGACTGGCTTCATCCGGTACAGTGGTAAATTTGCTATCCGTAGTGTCGGCTATTAAATTCACCTCACAATAACGTTTTGCTTCCGCCACAGCTTTTTTAGACCATTGACCAGTCAGTAGATAATCTGCTGTTGCCTTGCCATTAAGTAAGTTAATTGGCACCATGGCGAACTGGCTGCTGGCCCCACCCTGCAAAAAAAGCACTTTGTAATTATCAGGAATCGCCATCAACCGACGCAAGTCAGCTTCTGCTTTTGCCGCGATCGACATATAGTCTTTACCCCGGTGGCTCATTTCCATTACCGACATACCTGAACCATTCCAGTCCAGTATTTCTGCCTGTGCCTGCTCTAATACTTCCGTTGGTAGTGCGGCTGGGCCAGCACTAAAATTATATACTCTGCTCATAATAAATTTACTTAAAAGGATTCCTGATTAGCCACAAAAGCTAGTCATTTACAATTTATAACTCGTAGTGTGGATAAGCATAGCGGATCAACCAATATATCAAACAAAGGTGGATGCGTTTCACTTATCCACCCTACCAGCTACGACTGATTATCATCACCACTAACTTCATCCTGGCTATCAGATTCATCACCAGCCAGCACTTTTATCTGTTCGATTTCAACTAACTTCTCACCTTTGGTCAGGCGAATCAAACGCACACCCTGGGTATTACGACTCATTTCACCCACCTCGGCAACCGCAATACGCACTAATGTACCGTTATCGGTAATCATCATAATTTCATCATCATGCTGCACCTGGACGGCACCGACTATCTTGCCATTGCGCTCACTGGTTTTAATGGAAATAACACCACTACCGCCACGACCTTTTAATGGATAATCATCAACATTGGTGCGTTTACCATAGCCATTTTCGGTTGCTGTCAGAATAGAACCACCTATTTCAGTTTTAATCATGGCAGTTTTAATCATGGCAACTTTAATCATGGCAATGACTTCCTGAGTATCGCTAATGCGAATACCACGCACGCCACCCGCTGTCCTGCCCATAGATCGTACATCGGTTTCGGAGAAACGAACACACTTGCCTGAATCAGCCAGCAGCATAATATGGTCACCGCCATCGGTAATAACAACATCGACCAGTTTGTCATTTTCACGCAATTCAATCGCTTTAATACCGGAAGCACGTGGCCGGGAGAAATGGGACAGTGCAGTTTTCTTTACCGTACCCGAACTGGTTGCCATAAACACAAAACGATTATCATCGTACTCACGAATCGGCATAACCGCATTGATGCGCTCACCCTCTTCCAGGGGCAACAAATTAATAATCGGTTTGCCGCGTGAACCACGCCCAGCCATTGGCAACTGATAGACTTTTAACCAGTACACTTTACCGCGACTGGAAAAACACAGCAGGGTATCGTGAGTATTGGCAATAAATAATTTATCAATGAAATCTT
>CAYQXD010000033.1:0-23275 GCA_964421315.1 uncultured Thiotrichaceae bacterium
ATTCTTAATGTCCGTTAAGTGTCGTTAGCAGTCATTTATCTATATCGTAGACTACCGCTGAGACATGTTCACATAACCACGAACATTTTCACCGGTGTAAATCTGTGTTGGTCTAAAAATGCGATTGTCAGATAATTGTTCACGCCAGTGCGCCAACCAGCCTGCGACACGAGATACCGCAAATATTGGGGTGAACTGGTCAGGTGCTATGCCCATTTCGGTATACAAAATACCGGAGTAATAATCCACATTCGGGTATACACCTTTGGGCCCAAGCGCTTCTTCACAGGCTTCTTCTAGAACTAATGCGGTTTCAAATTCTGCACTCAAGTTGCCCTGTGACTCACCCCATTCAACCATCAGCTTTTGCAACACAATGGCGCGCGGATCTTTAGTTTGATACTCGCGATGCCCCATTCCCCAAACGACTTTTTTCTTCGATAATTGCTTTTTTAGCCAGCCATTGGCATTTTCAGGACGACCAATCTCCCTCAGCATTTCAACCACACGCTGGTTCGCGCCACCATGTAATGGGCCGGCAAGTGTACCGATTGCAGCGGCAATAACCAGAAATGGACTCGCCAGAGTTGAACTACAAACCATGGCGGCAAAGGTAGACGCATTGATGGTATGCTCGGCATGCAAAACCAGGCAGGCATCCATAATTTTGACCGCTAATGGCTCAGGCTCCTTACCATTAAGCATATACAGGAAATTGGCTGCATGGCTTAAATCATCACGTGGCTCGATTGGATCGTATCCATTTCGTACGTGTTCCCACATCGCCACAATGGTCGCCATACGTGAAATAATTTTTACTGACATGCTATGAATGTATTCCAGATCATTACCGGATACGCCATCAGACAGAACCTCCTCACCACCATAAAACATACCCAGACTGGCGACTGCAGTTTGCAGCATTTCCATAGGGTGGCCGGAGGCTGGCAGGTTTTTCATGATGCTGCGTATTTTATATTTTAGACGACGCTCGGCTCTTAGCTGGCGATCAAAATCATCCAGCTCAGCCTGTGACGGCAAGCAGCCATCTAGCAGCAACAATGCTGTTTCTTCAAAGGTGCTTTTTTCTGCCAGTTCTTTTATATCGTAACCGCGATAGGCCAGTACGCCCTTTTCACCATCAATAGATGAAATATTTGATTTTGTTGCTGGCACACCAGCCAAACCGGGTAAATATTCACTGCTCATATCAACTTCCTTAGAAATTAGGCTTGTAGCTTAACAAAATATAAGGATATGTTCATGTTGAGGGTGTTTCACAAAATGGATGATTTCGACACATAAGAGAAGTTGGCAGTCGGCAGTTATCAGTTTGCAGTTAAAAACAAAATAACCTGAAAGCCGCAGGCTGTGTAGCACAAACTATGGTTTTGCTTTTACTGCCGACTGCCAACTTCTCTTAATGACCGTAAGCAGTCATTTACTCTACGGGCATCTCTGACACGCTTTGTCAGGCTAAGCCTGAGCAATACACTTAAACCGAAAATGACGAACCACAGCCACAGGTTGATTTTGCATTCGGGTTATTCACTACAAAACGAGCGCCTTCCAGACCCTCTAGATAGTCAACCTCAGAACCATTTAGGTATTGAATACTGGTCACATCAACTAACACGGTTGCACCGTTTTTTTCTACTACAACATCATCGTCGTTAATGTTTTCATCAAAAGCAAAACCATACTGAAAACCCGAGCAACCACCACCATCAACAGAAACGCGCAATTTAAGATTCGGGTTGTTTTCCTCTGCAACCAGTGCTTTTACTTTGTTGGCAGCAGATTCTGTAAAACCGATTGTTGCACCTTCAATAACTTTGGGTTTTGGTGCGAAGTTTATTTGAATATCCATCGAAATGACCTATTAATACGATTACTATATAAAGCAATGCTAAATTAACCTGGTAATTTAGTCAAGTATTCGCTTTGATCTAAATGACAAAAAAACTTTTGCTGCAAATAACGCAAAAGACGCAAATTTTTTAAAAATAAAAAAGATTTTCTTTGCGCCCTTTGCATTGACGTGCATGGATGCACTAATGTAGCGGGCGCATGGAGCGCAGGAGCTACCTTCGCGGCAAAAAATTGATTTTATTTCTTTAGCTCTACACAGCAGTGCTATCATCCAGATGATGGACATTATCACTGGTATCTTGTTTTTGATGTTCCAGCAATTTATTTTCCTGGGTCTTATGCAACATCGCACCATTGATCTCTGCACCACTCGCCATTTCCAGTAGATTATATTCCACATTGCCTGAAATTCGTGCACGGGCGGATAGCTCCAGTTTTTCACTGGCATACACATTACCCTTAACTTCACCGTTAATCACCGCATAGGCGACATGAACATCACCTTCAATACGACCGCGATCACTTATAACCAGCACTGTGCCCTCTGTTGCATCAGCAGTGGACACATTACCTGTGATGGCACCATCCAGATGTAGGCCACCATTAAATTTAATATCACCGGTGATTTCTACGCCTTTACCAATCAAGGTATCAATTTTTGATGATTTAATTTTTTTACTACTACCAAACATACTATGTACCCTCTGCGGTCAATTCAGACCACGAAAACTGTTCATCTAAAGCTTTAATTTTACCCTTGCCCGGCTTAACTTTTACGCGAATAATGTTCGGCACAAATGCTTCAGGTAAAACTATTACCCCTTCGAAATTCTGAAAATATTTAAATCCAAATTTCATTGACCCGGATTTTACTGTCTTATTGGTATCATTTGAGACTTCAGCCAACTTCAATGTTAGTGGCTGACCTTTACTTAAGCCTTCAATACTGACATCTATGATACCGCGAGCAAACTGGTCATTACGACCGCGCTGGCTCACCATTATTTTGTAATCATAACCACCAGAAGCATTGGCTTTAATCTGCATCTTCTGAATGGCCAGACTCCTGCTTCCTAGTTCTGGCGTAACGATACTTTTGTAAAACGACAGCTCCTTTTTAAGCGTCAACACTTCACTTTGTGTTTGCACCAGTGTCTCTTTTAACTGTGCAGAAGCATCGTTATCAATTCGACTGTTACGTTCAAGCATAGTCGCCTGGCGTTTAGTTTCAATAGTTTCTTGCTGAGATTCTTCTAATTGCACCTGCAATTGCTCTATATAAGCATCTGCATTCGCTTTTTTATAACCGCCAATATTGAGACCGTACTCAAAAGCAGACCATATTATCAATGATATCAAAGTGATAAGAGTGATAAAACCTAGCCGCCATAATCCTGGCTGCTGAATGGTGATAATTCTATGTGTCTGTAATGGTTTCATCGTGATAGATCAATTTTTATTGGTTATTTTTTTATGGTAATAAAGCAACCTGATTAAGCCCTAGCGTTTCTTCCAGCTCAAACATAATATTCATATTTTGAATGGCCTGGCCAGCGGCACCTTTCACCAGATTATCAATCACCGACGACACTACAATGGTGTCACCCTGCTGTGGCCTGAAGATAGAAATGCGACAGGTATTAGCACCTTTCACCGAACGCGTCTCCGGCATGGTGCCTGGGTCTAACACGTCAACAAAAGGTTCATCAGCATAACGCTGGCAATAAAGCTGATATAAATCAGTGTCCAGATCTGCGGAGATAGTGGCATATAAGCTGGCTTCAATACCTCGAATCATCGGCACTAAATGCGGCACAAAGGTTAAACCAATATCATGTGTTGCCACTCGCCCCAAAGTTTGTTTAATTTCCGGTAAATGCCGGTGACCATCCACCGCATAGGCTTTGAAGTTTTCTGCCGATTCGGCCTGCAAGGTTGCCACACTGGCACCGCGACCGGCACCACTCACGCCTGATTTTGCATCGGCAATGAGATGCTGATCATCAACCAGTGCATTTTCGATAAGCGGTAAAAAACCCAGAGTAACTGCCGTTGGATAACAACCCGGGTTCGCCACCACCGTGGCCGATTTAATAGCAGCACGATTAATTTCCGGCAAACCGTAAACCGCATCACTCAGCACATCAACACAGGCATGATCCATGCCGTACCACTGCTTCCAGACCTGGGCATCGCGCAATCTAAAGTCTGCCGCCAGGTCGATAACACGTACCCCTTGTTTAATAAGCTCAGGCACCATTTTCATCGCCGTGCCATTTGGCGTTGCAAAAAACACCACATTACATTCCGACAAGGTTTCTGCTGTCGGCTCAGTAAAAACCAACTCAGTAAAACCGCGCAAATTCGGAAATAAATCAGCTATCTTTTTGCCTGACTCCGCACGCGAAGTCACATATTTTAATTCCACCTGCGGATGCATAACCAGCAACCGCAACAATTCCACACCGGTATAACCCGTACCACCCACAACCCCTACCGTTAACATTTCACACCTTTAGACATTAGATTTTAATTTTGCACTACTCCATCCTTTGACCCGTGAACAGCACATTCATGTGCTACTACTCATTTTTTTACTGTCATCTCGACCAGAGGGAGAGATCTTATACCACAGTAGATCAAGATCTCTCCCTCTGGTCGAGATGACAGCTGAATTTTTTGGTATTCACTATTCACTATTCACGGTAACATACACAATCATTTCAACCACAGCGGTATGACAAATGCTATGGATTAAAGCCTTCCACATTATCACCATGGTGACCTGGTTTGCCGGTCTGTTCTACCTGCCTCGCCTGTTTGTTTATCATAGCGACGCAAAAGACGAAACCAGCAACCAACGCTTTAAAATCATGGAAAGAAAGCTGTTTTATGGTATCGCCACCCCGAGTGCAATAATCACTGTCGTACTGGGATTCTGGTTAATTCACCTGATGGGTTATGGTCTTCTTTACAGCTTCTGGTTACAAGCTAAGTTAGCACTTATCACCGTATTGGTAATCTACCACATATACTGTAGAAAACTGCTCAACGATTTCAAAAACGATAATAATCAGCACAGCCATGTATGGTATCGTTGGTTTAATGAGTTTCCGGTAATAATACTGATTGCAGTGATTCTACTGGTTGAACTACAACCTCATTATTGATTAATTACTAATTACGAATTACTAATTACTAATTTGGCGGTTTTTGTAAGATTCTAGTTTTTTACTAACTGTTCCACTTTTTGCAAGCACTTTATAAGCAACAATACATGTGTAATGTAATTAGTAATTACTAATTAGCATACCGCTGCAGCTGACTTAATGCCTGCTTATATACATTACGTTTAAAGGCAACAATTTCATCCACCGGCGTCCAGTAATCGACCCAGCGCCAGCTGTCGAATTCAGGTCTGTCACTGCAACATAAATCGAAATCGTTTTCACAACCGGTCAACCGCAAATAGAACCAGATCTGCTTTTGACCAATGCATAAAGGCTTTGATCGGCGGCGTAATAAATGGACTGGAATACGATAACGTAACCAGTCATCTGTTTTACCCACAAGCTCAACATGCTCAGCCAGCAATCCTGTTTCTTCATGTAACTCACGATACATGGCATCCTCAGGTGTTTCATTTATATCGATACCTCCCTGAGGAAACTGCCAGGCTTTTTGACCCGCTCGCCGCGCCCAAAAAACTTTACCGTCACAATTACTCAGGATGATGCCAACGTTTGCTCTAAAACCATTAGAATCAATCACTTGTTATCACCATAAAGCATATCAAACATAAAAGTTAAAACATGCCAGAAAAATTTTCTATAAAATTATTAATTGCTAATAATAATAGCAGACTAGCAAAATATTCACACCGTAAAATTCACGCCGCTGAATTCGTGCCTTTAAAATATTTATATCTGAAAATATCAGTATGATATTAGAGCCTTCTAATGTAAGGTAAAGTATAACTACTCAGGATGTTTAGTCTGTAGTCTATTAGGGCTTGTATTCTTAAACATCTGCAAACTAACTGCTTAAGTTGTTTAGTTTGTAGCGGGTTAAGGCTTGCCCCCCCCCTAAACACCTACAGACTATTCACCTGAGTCATTACGACACAGTAAAAAATATTCTGCATACAACTCTATAAATAAACATGGCTTTAGCTCTTTTTGACCTAGACAACACCTTACTTGCCAATGACAGCGACTTTCTCTGGGGCTGCTTCCTGGTAGAAAAAGGCCTGGTGGATAAATCCACTTACGATGCAGCAAACCAGCGTTTTTACGCAGAATATAAACAGGGTACGCTGGATATTTATGAGTTTCTTGCCTTTTCGCTAAAACCATTAACACAATTTTCAACGCAGGAACTAAGTGTATTACATAATGAGTTTATGGAAAAACACATTAAATCAGCGATGACGGCAAAAGGCATGACGCAAATACAGCAACATCGAGATAGAGGCGATTTTGTCGTTATCATTACCGCGACCAATAGCTTTGTTACCGGACCAATAGCAAAAGCCTTTAATGTTGATGTACTGATCGCGACCGAGCCGGAAATCATCAATGGCAGATACACCGGGCAGGTTACCGGCACGCCCTGTTTTCAGGGTGGCAAAATAACGCGTTTAAATCAATGGCTAGAGAGCACTTCACATAATCTGGAAAATAGCACTTTTTACAGTGACTCACATAACGATCTTGCCTTGCTGGAGCGGGTCACTACACCGGTTGCGGTTGACCCTGATGACGAGTTAAAAACCATTGCGTTGACAAGAAACTGGGAAATATGCAGTTTTAGATAAGTCGAAACAGATTATTTTTACCTTACTATATTTCAGATTGATTCTTGTCTAAGTGTTCCAAACAAATATGTTAGGCTCAAAACTATTTTATGCTGGAAGTCAAACATGGACCAGCAATTCTCATTATGGAGTTTTTCCATTTTTGGCATGAAAATTAACAACGAACTTATGCGGCTTCCCAGTGATTTTATCTCACTTTTCGTTGAAAATTGGAGCTATAACAGCCATAATGAGAATTGCTGAACATGGACATACAATCACGCTATCAACAAATTCAAAAAACCACACTCAGACTGATCGCCTTAATAACAGCCTTACTACTTGTTTCCTGTGGTGGTAGCTCTGATACAGCAAATAACACGACTAGTTTTAGTATCAGCGGCACATTCACTGGCTTACAGGGTAGTATCACGCTACAGAATAATGGTACGAACGCCTTAACACTCAGCGCCACAAACAACTTTACCATCAGCACCAGTGTCAACGATGGCAGCAACTATAACATCACCGTTCTAATACAACCCAACGGTCAAACTTGCACCGTTAGTAACGGTAGCGGCACAGTCAATGCTGCAAATGTCAGTAATATCGCGGTCAATTGCATCAACATCTATAGTGTTGGTGGTTCAGTTACAGGTTTAACAGGGGCTTTATTAATACAAAATAACGCAACCGACACGACTACAATAACAACTAATGGCGCATACACATTCAATCAAAAAATTAATACAGGAAATACCTATAACGTAACAATCCTCCAGAATCCTACTGAACAAATTTGTTCCATTACTAATGGTAGTGGCGAAATTAGCACTGACAACATCACCAATGCCAACATTTTTTGTAGCACAAATAATACCACTGTTACTGTTTCCGGCAGTTTTAGCACAGCTCCACTGATCCAGGTCGATAGCGATATTAATGACCCCTTTGCTGTGGCAAACGTCAGCAATAACCTGCCATCAACAGCACAGATCATTGCCAATTTTTCATCTGTTAATGGTTTTCTAACAAAAATAGCAACGGGGAAAACGATTGATCAAGATCGTTTTTCCAGTTCGACTGATGAATTTGATATATTTAAAGTCGCCTTACAAAAAGATCAGACACTGCGTTTACAGGTTGTTAACTTTGCGCCCGGCGAGGTTTTCCAGGGTGATCTGGATCTGTACTTATATGATACAGGATTAACCCTTGTTGCCTTCTCCAATACAGTGACAGGATTTGAAACGCTTAGCGTACCAGCAAATGGCGAATACTTCATTGAAGTTTATGCCTTTGAAGGCACCTCAAAATACACCTTGTCATTGAATAATGTAACTACGCAGAACACGCCGGCGCAGTCAAATTCAGTTAACTTCAGACCAGGTGAAGCCATCATCAAGTTCAAGCCCAATACTGTGGTTAGTCACTTCAAGGCAAACAATCAGTTGATGCGCCTGAGTCATAATAAAACCTCACGTGCCGCCATGGCAAGTTTTGATATTAGCAACAACACCCTGGCTATTGCCCGTACTGCTGCCCCACTTAACTTTATTCAGAAACTGGCAATCACTAACCCAAAAAGTTATCAAAAACATCAAACACTGCAACAGATAAAGCACCTCAGACAGCGTGCAGATGTTAAATACGCTGAGCCTAATTATATTTATCAGGCATCCACAGTACCTAACGATACTCACTATAATTTACAATGGCATTATCCAGCCATCAACCTGCCTCAGGCATGGGACATCACTACCGGCAGCAGAGCTGACACAGATGTCATTGTCGCTGTAGTCGATACCGGTGTTTTTCTGGAGCACTCGGATTTTATTGGTCAACTGGTGCCGGGTTATGATTTTATTTCCGACCCGGCAATTGCGGTTGATGGCGATGGCATTGATAACAACCCGGATGATCCCGGTGACGGCGCACAAATCAATTCCAGTAGCTGGCATGGTACCCATGTTGCTGGTACGGTGGCAGCCAGTTCTAATAACAATAGTGGCATGGCAGGTGTCGCCTGGGATGCCAAAGTCATGCCGCTAAGGGCACTGGGAAAAGGAGGTGGCACCAGCTATGACATTATGCAGTCAATTCTTTATGCCGCCCGTTTGACCAACGATAGTGGCTCGATACCTACACAACAAGCCGACATTATCAACCTTAGCCTGGGTGGTGGTGGCTTCAGTCAGGCAGAACAGGATGCTTATACCGCTGTACGCGATGCCGGGGTTATCATTGTTGCCGCAGCGGGCAATGAAAACACTGCTCAGCTCAGTTACCCAGCTTCTTATGATGGCGTGGTTTCTGTCAGCGCCACCGATTTTGCCAATAACCGTGCACCCTATTCCAATTTTGGTAGCCGTATTGATGTCGCAGCCCCTGGTGGCAACGTTGGCGTTGACCTCAACAACGATGGTTATGGTGATGGCGTACTAAGCGCAATCGCGGATGATTCTAGTGGAAGCAGAAACTCGCAGTGGAAGTTTTATCAGGGAACATCCATGGCCGCGCCGCATGTTGCCGGTGTATTTGCGCTAATGCGAGCGATTCATCCGACAATTACACCTGCTGAAATTGATGCTTTACTGGCATCCTCTGTTATCACTACCGACTTAGGTACGGAAGGGCACGATGATATTTATGGGCACGGTTTGATTGATGCGTTCAAGGCAGTACAGGAAGCGCAAAAACTAGCTGGTGGCGGAACCCTGCCACCGCAACCTGCTTTAATTACTGCCGATCCTAATCAATTGACACTTGGCGCAACAAGCAATGCAACCCTGATGCTAAGTAATCAGGGCGGTGAAACAGCCTCAATCCTTAGCTTTAGTGATGATGCCAACTGGCTAACAGTTAGTGCTGTAGACGTCGATAGCAATGGTCTTGGTACATACCAGGTTTCAATCAATCGTACCGACTTAAGTGATTCATCCTATCTCGGCACTATCACCTTTAATCTGTGCACAGGTGATGCCCTGAAGATTCAGGTTTCAATGCGGATTGGAGTACTAAACAGTGCTAGCAACGCTGGTAAAAACTACATTTTACTGATTGATAGTAATGGTAATATTATTGACCAGGCAACGCCGATAGATCAGGGTAACGGTATTTTCAATTACAGCTTTAACAATGTGCCAGCAGGTTTATACCAAATCGTAGGCGGTTCTGATATCGACAATGATCTGTTGATATGTCAACTGGCTGAAACATGCGGCGGATTTCCCACCATTAATGCCTTAAGCAACATTGAAGTCATCAATACGGATATTAGCGGTTTGGACTTTGTCATGGATATTCTTAGCAACTTTGGCAGCAGCAGCTTATCGACCGATAGCAACACAAAACGACCTTATGCTTTCCAACGCCTGCCCGCAAACAACAAGCGGCTTCAGCAGTAATAGATATAAACAATGAACCTGGAATCGATAATAAAACCGCTGCTTTGTATTAGCCTATGTATTATGAGCACTGCCTGCAATTATCAGCAATTACCAATAAAATCAGTCTACAGTTCGAATAACTGCGCCATCAATACACAAACAATACGCGCTATCAACAATGCAGCGGGACTGGCGCAGTTGTTCGACAAAAAACCCAAAGGTTTCCCTGGCACTGCCGCGACTTTACCCAAAATTGACTACAGCAGACAAAGTCTGGTGCTGGTCGCCTTAGGTCAAAAAACTACTAGTGGTTATAGCATTGTGCTATTTGAGCAACACGCACTGGTAAAAGACAACAAACTGCATCTACCGGTTCGTATTAAGCAGCCCGAAAAAGGCAGTTTTCAGGCTCAGGTAATAACCAGCCCCTGTCAGATATTTTCCATACCTAAAACAGAGTTTGATGAGATACGGTTAATGGAAACTGAATAAAAAATATAAAATCATTACTATTAATTGCCTGCATCTTTAACAAAGTACGCCATTTTTATCCAGCACCTTATGCACTTTATGACTGATTTTTGCCATGCGCTGAATATCAGCCAGACTCGGCACATCGCCCTGTAGCAATCGATCTTCCCAGGACATCAATTCAAGATCCAGATAATCTAACAGCTTTAGAGAACAACCAGTGCATTTGTCCGCGCACACATAACCTTGAGGCACGCCAAACGGCAGGGTTTCACGTACCTGCTGAATGAGTTGCACCATAGCGACTGGGGTTTTAGGTTTCATTGCTGTCTTTGAGTTTTCAATTCGAGTTCATAATAATGATTTGCAAAAACAATGCATTGATCCAGATCGCGAAAATTTGCTATTCTAATCTTATTAAAAGTGAAGAGAAGACAATAAAATGCGTTCTGAAACAAACACTGTCGACGCCCACTGGGGGCAATTATCGCCCTTGCACGACCCAGGCATACTGGCTAATTTTAAGGCACGAGCCACTGACGTACTTATTACCACACCACCAAAAGCCGGTACCACCTGGATGCAGCAAATCCTTCACCAACTGCGTAGCGGCGGTGACACAACATTTGCTTCTATTGATGATGTCGTCCCCTGGCTTGAGCGTCAACGCCAGGACAAAAACGGGCAGGAAAAAAGCTGGCAGCAAATTTTACTGCATTTTGAAACGCTTGCTGAACCGCGTATTTTTAAAACACACTGCACTGCCGAACAAACACCCGGTATCGGCACAGCAAAAATAATACTCACCTCACGTGATCCACGTGACTGCTGTGTCAGTTTCTATTTTCACATCATGAATATGACGGAACAGACTCGTGCCAGTTCACAAGTACCCCGCCCTGAATCCTTTGATGAACATGTCACACAATGGCTGGAGTTCGCCGCATGGTATAACAATGTAAAAAGCTGGTGGCCTTATTATCAACACCCCGGAGTTTTATGGCTGCGTTATCAGGATATGAAAAATGATCTGGCAAGCTGTGTAGATCGGATTGTCAATTTTTTGGAATGGGATGTCAGCACTAAACAAAAGGCTCGTGCCCTGGAATACAGCTCATTTGAATGGATGAAGGCGCATGACGAAAAATTTTCCAGTCAGGGCGCGAGAAAAGAACCGGTTTTTAAACCCGGCACCTTTATTCGTCAGGGAAAAGTTGACAGCTACCGTAACCTGATGACAGATGAACAGGAACAACGTATTCTTGATAAAGCAAAAGATATGCTTGAGCCAGCCTGCCTGGATTTTCTTGAGTTGGATGTTTAATTATCATTGCGTAATGAAGAAAAGCTCAATACTTCTGTCATCTCGACCAGAGGGAGAGATCTTATACAGCGGTGAGACAAGATCTCTCCCTCTGGTCGAGATGACAATATGTAATACCCAGTCTATTGAACCGATTTACTCAATGGCTGAATTAATTTCTGAAATGCATCCGGCGCAACATACTGCAGCACTTCTTTCGACTCCTCATGCAGCGCAATATCAAGGCCTTTTTTCGGATACAAAAAATGGATAACCCCGGCTAATTCAACACGTTGATCCGGCTGACCAAATCGTGCCAGTATCACTTCTTCATCCAGGTTCACCGCTGGAATAAAAGTCAGGCTGATAATCGTTTTTTCAAGAGCCTGCTCTAAATCACTGTCCAGCAGAAGGTGTTTTTTTGCCAGACCGGTAGGCATGTAGTCAAATTTAGGTGAATTCTCTCGCCAGCGCTTTATATCCTGTTCGCTGGCATTGCTCTGTAACACCAGCTTACCGGAAAGCAGACCTGCCTTATAATGACCATAATACATTTCAAGACTGCCGATATTATAATTACCAGCGTCATCATTAGCCAGCTCACCCGAAGCGGTAATAATTGCCATATCCATATCAGCGCCTAAGATTTTAAGCGCATCAGACAAAAGGCTTTTGCCTGGCTGCAAGCCAAAAATTTTAGTCGAGCCATCGTCAAGAATTTCAATCTGCCACGGCAGACCTGTTAAGGTCTCAGGTTCTTCAGACTGATTAAGAAATGGGTACGCTGCCAGTGTAACAGCGACCAGAGCAAACAAAACAAAAAATATTTTCACTTTCTATACCGGTCAGAATAAATGTTCAGGCTTTAGGCAAAGTTACGCCCTTTTGCCCCTGATATTTTCCGCCACGGTCAGCATAAGATGTTTCGCAGACTTCATCGGATTCAAAGAACAGCATTTGTGCCACACCTTCATTGGCATAAATTTTTGCCGGCAACGGCGTGCTGTTGGAAAACTCCAGCGTGACATGGCCCTCCCACTCCGGCTCTAGTGGTGTCACGTTAACAATGATGCCACAGCGAGCGTAAGTCGATTTACCGAGACAGATGGTTAATACGTTTCTTGGTATTTTAAAATACTCAACAGTACGCGCCAGCGCGAATGAGTTAGGCGGAATAATGCAGACATCGCCGGTAAAATCAACAAAACTGTGCTCAGAAAAGTCTTTTGGGTCAACAATAGCTGAATTGATATTGGTAAAAATCTTAAAGTGGTCAGAACAACGCACATCGTAGCCATAGCTAGAAGTACCGTAGGAAATGAGCCGTTCGCCAGAAGCATTGGTTCTCACCTGACCTGCCTCAAACGGCTCGATCATGCCATGTTCCGCCTGACGGCGTATCCATTTATCAGATTTAATACTCACTGCTTACCTCGGTTTTGAGACATAAAAAACGTGAGGATTTTAGCAGACTATAGTGCTGTAGGTGAAAAACAAAAGAATGTTTTCCACGGAGCGCACAGAGACCAACTTTTTATTGTTAACTACGTCGAAGCAGCAGATTATATCTAAGCCAGAGTTTTAAACTGCTGGGCATCTCTAAAAATAGCAGTTGTATGATAAAATTCAGAGCACAATCACTCCAACAGGAAAAGCGTTATATCACAGCCTGGATTTTTTGATTTAGATGATCGGTTCAAGAAATTAGATGAAAAAGATCCACTGGTTAGTTTGAATAAGCTCATTCATTGGGAAGAATTCAGGATAACATTGGACAAGATTCGCCAGAAAGAGCGTAAAAGCAGTGCGGGCAGGAAACCGTTTGATGTGGTGATGATGTTTAAGGTGTTAGTACTACAGCACCTGTACAACGTACCAGATGAACAAATTGAATATCAAATCAGAGATCGTTACTCTTTCTGCCGTTTTTTAGGTTTTACCCCTTCCGATAGAATTCCTGATGCCAAAACGATCTGGTTATTTCGAGAGCAACTTGTCAAACACGACATCATGAAAACCTTGTTTTACGATTTCAACTGCCAGCTTAACGACCAGGGCTATCAAGCGCAGAAGGGACAAATTGTTGATGCCAGCTTTGTTGATGTACCAAGACAGAGAAACAAAAAAGATGAAAACAAACAAATAAAAGAGGGTGAAACACCTGGTAGATTTAAAGAAAACGCGAACATAGGTTCACAAAAAGATACCGATGCCCGCTGGACAAAAAAGAACAACGAAGTGCATTTTGGATACAAAGATCATGTGGCTGTTGATAATTCCCATAAATTGATACGTGAATATAAAGTCACCTCAGCAGAAGTCCATGACTCCAAAGTATTTGAAAATACTAACCGAAAACACCTCTAAAGATGTTTGGGCGGATAGTGCTTATCGCAGTGAAGCGCATGAATCAACACTACAAAGCAAGGGTTATCGTAGTCACGTGCATAAAAAAGGAAAAAGAAACAAACCGCTATCTGAGCGAGATAAAAAAACGAACAAGCGCAAATCAAAAGTTCGGGTGAGAGTTGAGCATGTATTTGGGTCAATAACAAACGAACAAGGCGGGCTTTATTTCAAAGTCATTGGTTTGGCACGCATTGCCCTCAAGATTGGCATGATGAATATTGTTTATAACATGAGGCGTTTTGTCACGTTGCACAGGTTGAGTGTGTCTGGAATATGAGAAAAGCGGGAAAATATTCAAAAAAAGACTGAATTACACTTCATAAAGCCAGAAAAACAAATAATTTTCAATTAAATAATTATCATTATCATTATCAATTAGAAAAATTTTCCATGTAAAATCTCTATTTTTAGAGATGCCCTGGAATAATTTTCATGTTAGGCGCTAACATTAAACCACTATAAGCTGCACCTCCATGTGCCGTGAAAATTCAGAATAAATCAGGAGTTGCTAATTATTCTGAATAACAATATTTGGGAATTTAGCGGAATAATCTTTCGCTTTCAGTGACAGTTTAGCTGCTGTGCGGCGTGCAATATCACGATAAATTAAAGAGGCTGCGCTCTCGGGGTCATCCGCCACTGATGGATGACCATCATCGGCATTAATACGGATATCAATAGAAAGCGGCAATGCACCAAGAAAATCAACATTATGTAAATCACACATTTTCTCACCACCACCCTTGCCGAAGATATGTTCAGCATGACCACACTCGGTACAGATATGGATACTCATGTTTTCAACTACACCAAGTACAGGCACTTCTACCTTCTCAAACATTTTCAGACCTTTGCGGGCATCTAACAGTGCAATGTCCTGTGGCGTGGTGACAATCACCGCGCCACTGACCGGTACTTTTTGTGCCAGTGTTAACTGTATATCACCGGTGCCCGGCGGTAAGTCGATAATAAGATAATCCAGTGATTTCCAGCGAGTATCACGCAGTAACTGCTCTAACGCCTGTGTCACCATCGGGCCACGCCAGATCATCGGGGTTTCTTCGTCAATCATGAAACCGATCGACATTGCCTGCAGGCCATGACCGCCCATTGGCTCCAGTGATTTACCATCGGCTGATTCTGGTTTGCCATGTATGCCTAACATACGGGGAATACTGGGGCCATAGATATCCGCATCCAGAATACCAACCCGCGCACCTTCTATTTGCAGCGCCAGCGCCATATTTACCGCAGTGGTTGATTTACCCACGCCGCCTTTACCGGAGGCGATAGCAATAACGTTTTTGATGCCTTCCAGCGGATTCATGCCACCTTGTACGCTGTGACTACCGATTTCCCAGGAAGCATCCACTTCAGCCGAGGCAACACCCTCAACTGCTTCAATTTTTTGTTTTAAATCAGCTGATAATTTATCGACAAAACCAAAGGCAGGGTAGCCGAGCACGATTTTTACCTTAACGTTGTTATCTTCTATGGCGATATCTTTAACCACACCCGCAGTAACAGGATCTTTTTCAAGATAGGGATCGATATACTGTTTAAGGGCTGATTCAACTTGTTCTTTGGTAATGCTCATGGCAAAAGCTCCACAATGGATGATTTTTAACTGGGAGCATATTCTACAGCAATAAGGCTCTGATTAACCTTACTTTTAACAGATGACTCTAGCCATTTGTAGATAGGACTATAGATTATGGAGGCTAAAACGGCCACTGACTAAAAGCCGAAAGCCTGGATTTTTAACACCAACGAATGACGCTATTCTTTAGTTCGTAAACACCACATCCATGCGCCACTACTCCGCCAGGGTAAAATACCCTCTATGCAGGGCATGCTGTAATGCAGCAAAACCTTTTTGTGCTTCTTCGTACATCAGGCGAGTTCCACGTAAAGCTGAAATATCACCTGGTGTAAAATCTTCTGTGGATTCAAGTTTAATTACTTTTTCTAAATATCGGGCACGTAATCGTGCTGTCGTTCTGGCAACATTATTAAATGCCTCTTTAGATACTTCACCGGTAATTTCACTAATTTCCTCACGATTCACCACCTTGATATTGTGTTCGATTTCCTGAAACAATCGGCGAATATCCATATCATTAGGTGGATGATCAAATACTTGACTGGCCATTATCACTCCTGTCACAAAATATTACATTGTGCTTTGGACACAATAAGCGCTACTCGTGCAAAGCTTTCTATATAATTTATCGGATATTACCCAGAAAACTTAAATTCGTTATATTTATCCTTCCCATGACCATGCGCGGCAAGAAGAAATCCGTAGATCACATCTCATGCTGTCAGGATTGCAACAACAAATCTAATGCAATAAACCCGCCAAAATGCTAAATTATGCGCCCTTTGCACAATGCTACCCATCCAACAAAACATGACATCTAAACGTAACATACTAGTCACCAGCGCACTACCTTATGCCAACGGCTCCATTCATCTCGGGCATCTGGTGGAATATATCCAGACCGATATCTGGGCGCGTTTCCAGCGTCTACGTGATAACACCTGTTATTACGTATGTGCCGACGATGCTCACGGCACCCCTATTATGTTACGCGCACGTGCCGATGGCATCACCCCGGAAGAGCTAATTGCAGCCACGCAAAAAGAACATGAAACAGACTTCGCTGATTTTTTGATTGATTTTGATAATTATTACAGCACCCATTCCGATGAAAACAGAGAGTTCGCTTCAAGCATCTATCTAAAACTGCGCGATGAAGGGCATATCAGAACGCAGACTATCAAACAGGCGTATGACCCGGAAGCCAACATGTTTCTGCCCGATCGTTTTATCAAAGGCAACTGCCCAAAATGCGGCGCTGACGATCAATACGGTGATAACTGCGAGGCCTGCGGTGCCACCTATGACCCGACCGAATTAAAAAACCCGGTATCCGCTGTCAGTGGTGCAACACCCATCAAAAAAGATTCTGAACAGTACTTTTTTAAACTCAGTGATTTTTCTGAAATGTTGCAACAATGGCTAAAGGACGGTCACGTACAAACTGAAATCGCCAACAAACAAAACGAATTATTTGCCGAAGGTTTAAAGGACTGGGATATTTCACGTAACGCGCCTTACTGGGGGTTCGAGATTCCTGAGGCACCGGGCAAATATTTTTATGTATGGATGGATGCACCCATGGGTTACATGGCCAGCTTCAAAAATCTCTGCAATAAAAGCAAGAAAGGAACAAACCCCGGTGTGTTTGATGACTACTGGGCAGCGGACAGCAAAAATGAACTTTATCATTTCATTGGCAAAGACATTGCCCGCTTCCACACTTTATTCTGGCCGGCAGTGCTGGATGGTGCCGGTTATCGCAAACCAACCGCTGTTTTTTGTCATGGATTCCTTACCGTAAATGGTCAGAAAATGTCGAAGTCACGCGGCACCTTTATCAAAGCACGCACTTATCTTGACCATCTTAATCCAGAATATTTACGTTACTACTACACCACAAAACTATCTTCTGGCGTTGATGATATCGACTTAAATTTTGAAGATTTTATGCAACGCGTTAACTCGGATCTGGTCGGCAAAGTGGTCAACATTGCCAGTCGCTGCGCCGGCTTTATTAGCAAAAAATTTGATGGTCAATTATCTGCAGAATTACCTGAAACTGAACTGTATAACGACATTGTCGCTGCCGGTGAAAAAATCGCTGAGTTTTATGAAAACCGCGAATACAATAAAGCGGTGCGCGAAATTATGGCACAGGCAGATAAAGCCAATGTCTACATCGACGAAAATAAACCCTGGGTATTAATTAAAGAACAAGGTCGTGAAAATGATGTGCAAAAAATATGCACCCAGGGTCTTAATATGTTCCGCCTGTTAATGACTTACTTAAAACCAATCCTGCCAGTCACTGCAGAAAAATCAGAGGCCTTTTTAAATACAGAATTTACCTGGACAAACCTGAACCAGCCGTTACTTTCACACCGTATAAATAAATTCAAACCTTTACTTACTCGTATTGAAAAAGAACAGATTACTGCCATAACCGAGGCTTCAACCGAAAACATGCCCGATAAAGAAACTGATAAGAAAATAGATAATAAAAAATCAGCCGGTGCTCTAGCTGACGAGCCAATTGCTGAACAAATCAGCTTTGATGATTTTGCCAAAATTGATTTACGCATCGCCAAAATTGTTAAAGCAGAACATGTTGAAGGTGCCGATAAATTACTGCAACTCACCCTCGACCTGGGCGGTGACACACGCAAAGTATTTGCCGGCATCAAATCCGCATACAAACCAGAAGACCTGGAAGGCAAACTGACGGTAATGGTAGCCAACCTTGCGCCACGAAAAATGCGCTTTGGCTTATCCGAAGGTATGGTGCTTGCTGCTGGGCCAGGCGGCAAAGATCTGTTTATCCTCAATCCGGATGAAGGCGCAGTTGCCGGTATGAAAGTCAAATAAACCACCATTATCAGAAGTGCCACATGGATATGGCGCTTACGTAGCAGCAGTAGCACATGGATGCGCTGTTATGTCCGTCCTTTGGTTCGTTAACGGCACATCCGTGTGCCACTACTCCATGGATGGACGGCCATGTTTGTTGCATTGTGGCGCAAAGAGTCAGGAAGGCGGCGCGGTTATGTCCATGGATGGACGGTATATAGAAAATGCAGGAGCAATTTTCTTGTAACGAACCAAAGGATGGAAAGGATGAAGAAGTTACAAATACCATACTTTTCTTATTGATTTCATTAAGTTTTTAAACTACTGAAGCAATAAAATATAATGCCACAATCTGATAGAATGCACACATGACTGAATACGCACTCATCCTGTTAAGCACGGTACTGGTGAACAACTTTGTGCTGGTCAAATTTCTTGGCCTGTGCCCTTTTATGGGGGTTTCCCGAAAACTGGAAACTGCTATCGGTATGGCTTTGGCTACTACCTTTGTGCTAACACTCTCTTCAGTAAGCAGTTATCTTGTTAATGAATATGTCCTTGCACCGCTGGGGCTTGAATATATGCGCACTATTATGTTTATACTGGTGATTGCTGTGGTCGTGCAATTTACTGAAATGGTGGTGCATAAAACCAGCCCGCTGTTATACAACGTATTAGGTATTTTCCTGCCATTAATCACCACCAACTGTGCCGTGTTAGGTGTAGCACTGCTTAACATTCAACAGCAACACAGCTTTTTACAGTCATTATTTTATGGTTTTGGTGCTGCTGTTGGTTTTTCACTGGTCTTAATTTTATTCTCTGCCCTACGCGAGCGTATTACCGTAGCCGATGTACCCGAAGCCTTTCAAGGCACATCTATAGCACTGATTACCGCCGGTATTATGTCCCTTGCTTTTATGGGATTTGCGGGACTCGGTATATAATTACTAATTACTAATTACTAATTATTCGTTGGTGCCGCCCATTCATTACCAATAAATAAGCAAGTTGCCACGTAACTAAAAACAAGTGACAATAAACGAGACACAATAAATTGAAGACAAAAACAACAAATACACGCACAACACAAAAAAAATAGTAATTCGTAATTAGTAATTAGTAATTAACAGTGCTTACCGTAATCATCACCCTTGCCATCACCGCCAGTATATTTGGTTTAATACTCGCCTGGTCGTCTGTGCGATTTAAAGTTGAAGGTGATCCGGTGGTTGATAAAATAGATTCTTTATTACCACAAACGCAATGCGGCCAGTGCACCTACGCTGGCTGTCACCCTTATGCTGAGGCAATCGCAAAAGGCGAAGCTGACATCAACCAGTGTCCACCCGGTGGCGAAGCAACCATTATTGCGCTGGCTGATTTACTCGATGTAGAAGTCAAACCGTTAAGTGCAGAACACGGTGAAATAAAAACCCTGCCAACTATCGTGCGTATTGATGAGCAAGTTTGCATCGGCTGCACCTTATGCATTCAAGCCTGCCCGGTTGATGCCATATTAGGTGCCGCCAAACAAATGCACACGGTGATCGAATCAGAATGCACCGGATGTAACCTGTGCATACCACCCTGTCCGGTTGACTGTATATATATCTTTGAGATTAAACCTACCATTCACAATTGGGCGGCAACCTTACCTGATGCTGGATTTTCTGCACCCAGCGCAGGTTAAGGTTATCGCTTATGAACACAATGAAAGATGCCGTTATCCTCAACATGGACAAGCCACTGGCAACCTTCAATGGTGGCTTACATCTGCCTGATCATAAAACTTTATCCACAAGCACAGGCATTTCTGCGATTGAACAATGTAAACAATACATTATTCCACTACAACAGCATATCGGAGCCATCAGCCAACCACTGGTCAAACCGGGCGATAAAGTTTTAAAAGGGCAAATGCTGGCACAACCGGGCGACCTGATCAGCGCGGCCATACATTCACCTGTCTCTGGCCTGGTAACGGATATAAAACCTCATGAGATCCCTCATATATCAGGTCTAACAGATCACTGTTTTTTCATCGAAAATGACTTTAAAAACGAATGGATTGAACGACAGCCCCTTAGCGACAAATATAACCAGACCACATCATCGGCTCTGCGTAAAATCATTCGTGATGCTGGCATTGTCGGTCTGGGCGGCGCAACCTTTCCTGCGGCGGTTAAACAAACTGAAGTAATCGTTAACACTCTGATTCTAAATGGCGTGGAATGCGAACCTTATATCACCTGTGATGATGTATTAATGCGTGAACGCGCGGAACAAGTGTTGTCGGGTGCCGAAATTATTAGTCATATTATCAAAGCCAGGCAATGCATCATTGCCATAGAAGACAACAAACCCGAAGCCATAAAAACTATTGGGCAGGCTATTGAAAAAGACGGCACCGGTTTTTTTCAAATTAAAGTAATACCTACCGTTTATCCCAGTGGCGGTGAAAAACAATTAATAAAGATCATTACCGGCAAGGAAGTCCCTGAAGGTCGTTATCCAGCAGAACTCGGCGTATTATGCCATAACGTAGCCACGGCTTATGCTATCCATCGTGCCATCTATTTTGCCGAACCGCTTATATCGCGCATCACCACCGTAACCGGTCATGGCATTAAACACCCGCAAAACATAGAAGTATCAATCGGTACGCCAATACAATCATGCATTAAACACTGCGGTGGTTATACAGAGGACAGTGATGAACTGATTATGGGCGGCCCAATGATGGGTTTTTCACTCAATACTGATACCTTGCCCGTGGTTAAAGCCACTAACTGTTTACTGGCTACAGTAAAAGAGGAAAAACCTCAACAACAAAACCAGCTTCCCTGTATTCGTTGCGGACGCTGCGCGGATGTTTGCCCGGTGCGTCTCTTGCCCCAACAGTTATACTGGTACGCCAGCAGTAAAAATATTGACCGACTAAGCGAACACCATTTATTTGACTGTATTGAATGTGGCTGCTGCGCCTATGTCTGCCCTAGCAACATCCCTCTTGTGCAATATTATCGTTTTGCAAAAACAATGATATTGCAACAGGAACGCGAACATAAAGCCTCTGATATTGCTCGCCTACGCCATGAAGCAAACCAGGACAGGAAAGAAAAGATAAAACACGAACGTGAAGAAAAGTTGCGGAAAAAGCGTGAAATGCTAAAAAACAAAGCAGCCAGCAGTAAAAACACCGGTAGTAAAGCCGATACAAACAAAAACAGTAAACAGGCAGTGATAGCCGAAGCGATCGCTCGCGCACAGGCGAAAAAAGCTGAACGTGATAAGGATAAAGTCCAATAATTATGGATTAAAAGTCGCTTTGAACAATCCTTGATTTACTCCAACTAATAAACCTTATGCCACAGATATTTCGACACAGAGTCCACAGAGGACACGGAGATGTTACTCTGTGAACTCTGTGTCGAAATTAAAAATGTATAGCAATTATAAAAATGTTATTTAAAAACACATCATCACCCCATATAAAAGACAAGATCAGCGTACAAAACATAATGCTCATGGTGTTATATGCATTAATACCTGGCACGCTGGCAGCCATCTATTTTTTTGGCTGGGGCATTTTATTTAACCTGTGTATTGCTATTAGCACCTGCCTGTTAACCGAAGCGATTATTTTAAGAATGCGGCAGCGTGAAGTCATGCCTACGCTGTTTGATGGCAGCGCATTACTTACTGCATGCTTGCTAGCACTGGCACTACCTTCACTGGCACCGTGGTGGTTAACTGTTATTGCCTCATTTTTTGCCATCGCAATTGCTAAACATTTATACGGTGGTTTAGGCTTTAATCCGTTTAACCCGGCAATGGTTGGTTACATTGTGGTCATGATTTCATTCCCTTTGGAAATGACGCTATGGACACCGCCAATGGGAGTAAATGATGGCTGGCCTGACTTTATAACCACCTTTAACTGGGTATTTCTTGGCGTACTACCTTATGCCGAAACACTTGATAGTATTTCTATGGCAACACCGATGGATCTGCTTAAGACACAACTCAATCAGTTGCACGATATAACAGAAACTCGAAACAGTATCGAATACAATGTTTTGTTTTCAGGCATCAGCGGTACAGGCTGGCAATGGATTAATATTCTATTTCTAGCTGGCGGCATCTGGTTAATAATAAAAGGCGTTATAGACTGGCGAATTCCTACTGCTTTTTTAATAAGCCTGGTGTTAATCTCCAATACATTTGCCGTTATAGACTATTCAACAAACAGTTCAGCCCTGTTTCATGTTTTCAGTGGCGGCACCATGTTATGTGCTTTTTTTATAGCAACAGACCCGGTGACCGCATCAACCACACCAAGAGGTCGCTGGATTTTTGGTGCCAGCATCGGCGCACTGGTTTACATCATTCGCGACTGGGGCGGCTACCCTGACGGCATTGCCTTTGCTGTAGTGCTAATGAATATTGCCGCACCGTTGATTGACTATTACACCCAGCCAAAAGTGTATGGCGACCTGGATAGATAATCCTTAATTAATCATGAGCATTATCCTTTCACATAAAAAACATATTTTAAAAACAACCGCTGTGCTTATGCT
>CAYQXD010000034.1:0-22773 GCA_964421315.1 uncultured Thiotrichaceae bacterium
TTTTGTTTTCTGCGGGCAGGCTTTCAAGGGAATCTATTTTTTTATCGTAATCGTCCGTGACTCTTAACAAATGTTCAACTGAATTTTGCAAATCTGTTTTACTGAGACCAAGGTTTTTTCTAAAACGCGTATAAGCTTCTTTAAAGTTAATGACTTTATCGTTAACGTCCTCGCCATAATCACCAAATCCCATACCTGTGGGAAAAAGTGCGTTATGAATTGAGTATGCTCGCATTGGAACGGGATCATATACCGGGCTAAATGATAGCTTGCCTTGCTGTTCTATTATCGAAAGATTTTCGAGATGTAAATCACCATTTCCTATGAGCATAGATAGTATTAATCGATCCAGTAAATGTTTCTTTGCCGCTTTTCGGTCGCTGATGATTTGAATATTAGGGCTGTCGATTGCAGCGCCGATATGATCATAAGTTGTGCTGTAATGATTGGTGATTTTATCACTACCTGATGCCAGCACAGAGTAAATGGATTCCATAAAAACAGTGCTGCCATTATCAGCACGGTCAAAGCGTTCAATCGCGATTGCATTTAAATTTTTTACTTTAACTGGCCAGAAACGTGGCACATCGAAGCCTGCTTCTTTGTGAACAGATAAGCCCAGTGCTTCAAGTTCGATTATGCCAGGGTACTGCGCTGTGTTTTCTAATTTAAGTAATATATCCGTACGCTCACTATCGCCAAACCTGGTTGGCAGACCAATGCGACCGTCCCAGCCATTATGATCTATCGATAATGGCAGTTTTGGAATAGCACCACCTACAGTGGGTGTTGGGCCCAGGATGTCAATAAGTACATCGGCATCTCCATCGAACCATGTCATGAACTGGTTTAAGCTAAAGCCAAACTTATCGTCTAGCTCAATCAGTCCTTGTTTTGAAGGTGTTGAGTACCATTGGTTTGCCTCGTTATCACTTTCAAATACATCTAAGTGCCCAATGGCGCCATGACCAGCACGGATAAGAATATTCCAGTCGGTATCAAAGCCGGGTTCGGGTTTTACATTAATTTTTTCAAGGTACTTTAATAGAAGTGCGCGTTGAAAGTTGCGTCCTTCACGTGATGGTAGCAGTGATTTTATCGGTGGATGAAAGTCAAAATATTCATTACGTTGTCGTACAATAGTGCTGGTAAATACATCAGGCGGGTAGACCAGCCCTAATCCTCGTAAGCCAGTCTTGTGGTAATCTGTTTCATAAGTGAAACGTGATTCTCTGTCAGTAACGACTAAAGTGCCCATTTTCACAGGTTGGCTACCAAGGCGGGTCCAGATGACAGCGTTGCGATCTTGCATTGTTGCTTTCTAAAAGAGCTGGCCTTTTCTTACTAGCTCAGGGAGATCAGTTTTATCATCTACCCAGACAAGCTTTTTTCCAACACTTCTACCTAGCTCTGCCAGAGTAGAGAATTTTGCGTCATTGGCTTTTTTGAGTCGTGATAAACCAACTTCGTCTAGTGAGGATATCTCTGCCAGGTCTTTTTGTGTAAGCCCCTGTGCTTTAGCGGCATCTAGTGCTTCTGTGACCAATTTGTGTAGTTTTGTATTCATGGGGTTATCTTTAATGATAATTAAGCGTATATTTAATCAATAGTAACATAAAAAGCAATTTATATAATTATCATATATGATAATAGATGGTTGAATATTGGGTTTTATTATCATAAAAGATAAGTAACTATTCAGCGTGTTACTTAGATAAGGATGCAGGTTATTGATTTCTCCATCCTTTTCCTAAATTACGCTAAGACCATGCAATAAAAAGGCGATGATTGCTCATCGCCTTTAAATTCATTACTCCAGCCTCCAAGGCTTATTTTTATATCCTAAATCGTTATCAGTGAACCTTACAATATAATGAGAACCATCTTGATCCTTAATCCCAGTTTAAAACACCACCTGTCTGGTATTCAGTCACCCGCGTTTCAAAAAAGTTTTTCTCTTTTTTCAGGTTGGCCTGTTCGTCTAACCATGGCAGGGTATTTTCAGCCCCCGGGAATGGTTCTATATGATTCAATTTTCTGGCGCGGCGGTTTGCTACAAATCGGAACTGGCCGACATGATCTTCTGCATTGTACCCCAGGATCGGGTCGGGTAACAGGTATTTGGCATACGCTGTTTCAGCAGCTTCTGCTTCTTCCCACATGTGCTGGATGGCTTTGGGGTCGAGTTTAAGGTTTTCTTCCAGAATGATCTGGTTGCACACACGGATACCGAACGAAGCGTGTAACACTTCATCGCGCATGATGTATTGAAATTGCTCAGCAGTGCCTTTCATCAGACCACGTCGTTGCAGCGCAAAAATTGGGGTGAAGCCATTGTAGAACCAGGTGCCTTCAAAAACGCCGGCAAAAAAGGTGTAGGCCATGACGAAGTTTTCCAGTTCATCACGGTTTGTCAGGTCAATGTCGGCACGTAATACAGATTCGAGTTTTCGGTTACACATGTTGATCTTATGGTGGATTTCTGGCACCACGCGATAACGATTGTAGATTTCACCCTGATCCAGTCCCAGGGTTTCGATGCAATGCTGGTAAGTCCAGGTGTGCATGGCTTCTTCGTAAACCTGGCGTGCCTGATAAATCTGTAATTCAGGTGCGGTCATTTTTTCCATCACGGCAATGCCGATATTGCGCATGGCAAGGATGTCGGAGGTGGTCAGATAGGACAGTACATTATCGTAGACGTGTTTTTCTTCTAAGGTTAACTTGTGGTTATAGTCATGGATATCCTGGCTCATGTTGATGTCCAGTGGTGTCCAGTGATTTTTGTTGGCGTTCAGGAAATACTCCCATGCCCAGGGGTATTTGAACGGGGCTAGCTGGTTAATGTCAGCCATACCGTTGACCACGCGTTTGTCTTCCGGGTTGATGGGTTTGGCGGCAACCGGATTGAAGGTAGGTTCTGAAGTATCAGTAAACTTTGTTTTTACCTGCGTGATTGGCTGCTGTGTTAAACCATCGTTACCTATGTCGCCATCCAGCTTGCTATCTATGGGCGCATGAGTAAGGGATGGTGTTGATGCGGTTATTGCAGAGTCTGCTTCTGTTATAACGGGTGCCGGTGTTTTTAATACAGGTTCTGGTTTGGCTAGTGCCGCTAGTGGGTCATCCCAATGTAACATGATTTATTCTCGTTCTATTAGTGTTGTAAATTAACAATTAATCATTAATAATTAACCATTGCTTCATTGACAGGCATCGCAGTCAGGGTCAAGTATTGAACAGGCTTTGGGCATCGCATTTGGCATCGGAGTGTTTTCACGGTCTTCACCATTGGTTTTTTCCACCGCCGTTGCGCCCATTGAACGTAAATAATAAGTGGTTTTCAGTCCTCTGATCCAGGCCAGTTTGTACAGGTTGTCGAGGACTTTTCCTGATGGTACTGCCATATACAGGTTGAGCGATTGCCCCTGATCAAGCCATTTTTGGCGACGAGATGCTGCTTCTATTAACCAGCGTGAATCAATTTCAAATGCGCTAGTATAAAGTTCTTTAATATGCTCGGGTACGCGGTCGATTTGTTGCAGGCTGCCATCGTAGTATTTAAGGTCGTTTATCATGACTTCATCCCACAGACCTTCGGCTTTCAGGTCTTTAACCATGTACGGGTTAATGACGGTAAACTCCCCCGACAGGTTGGATTTAACGAACAGATTTTGATATATCGGTTCGATGGATTGACTGACTCCGCAGATGTTAGAAATGGTTGCAGTGGGCGCAATGGCCATGGTGTTGGAGTTGCGTATGCCGACTGTCTGTACGCGGTCACGTAAAGAGTCCCAGTCAAAGGTGTGACTGCGATCAACCTCCAGATAGTTACCACGGTCTTCAGCAAGGGTGTCGATAGAATCAATCGGTAACACACCTTTGCTCCATAGTGAGCCATCAAAAGTGGAATAGCGACCGCGCTCTTCAGCCAGATTGGTTGAAGCTTTAATCGCAAAATAACTAATGGCTTCCATGGTGCGATCGGCAAACTCAACGGCTTCTTCTGAGGCGTATGGCGTGCGTTGTTTATACAATGCATCCTGGAAACCCATGATGCCCATGCCGACAGGGCGATGGCGCAGGTTGGATTCACGCGCCTGCGGCACGCTGTAGAAATTATAGTCGATGACATTATCTAACATGCGCATAGCGGTGTTGATGGTGCGCTCCAGTTTCTCGGTATTAAGACCGCTATCATTAATATGGGCAGGCAGATTGATTGAGCCTAAATTACAAACCGCTATTTCCTGGTCATTAGTGTGTAACATGATTTCGGTACACAGGTTTGAGCTGTGTACTACACCGATATGCTGGTTGCTGTAACGCAGGTTACAGGGGTCTTTAAAGGTGATCCATGGGTGCCCGGTTTCAAACAACATGCTAATCATCTTGCGCCACAGGGTTGTGGCTTTAACCGTTTTATGTATCTGCATTTCACCTTTGGCCGCTTTTGCCTCGTAAGCGACATAGGCTTTTTCAAACTTTTTGCCGCATAGTTCATGAAGATCGGGCGCTTCATTGGGGCTGAATAAGGTCCATTCCTTGTCTTCGGCAAGTCGTTTCATGAACAGGTCAGGAATCCAGTTGGCGGTGTTCATGTCGTGGGTGCGGCGACGCTCATCGCCGGTGTTTTTACGCAGGTCTAAAAATTCTTCAATATCAATGTGCCAGGTTTCCAGATAAGCGCACATTGCGCCTTTGCGTTTTCCGCCCTGGTTAACGGCTACCGCAGTATCATTAGCGACTTTCAGAAAAGGCACAACACCCTGAGATTTGCCATTGGTGCCTTTAATGTGTGCGCCCATACCACGTACCCGTGTCCAGTCATTGCCAAGACCGCCGGCATATTTGGAGAGCATGGCATCGTCTTTAATGGCACTGAAAATACCGTCCAGATTATCGGGTATGGTGCTCAGATAACAGCTTGATAGCTGTGGACGTAAAGTGCCAGAGTTAAACAGGGTGGGTGTTGAACTCATAAAATCAAAAGAAGATAACAGACGGTAGAATTCAACGGTACGTTGTTCACGGTCGATTTCATTTATTGCCAGACCCATAGCAACGCGCATGAAAAAGGCCTGGGGGAGTTCAAAACGGGTATCGTCAGAATGAATGAAGTAGCGGTCATACAGTGTTTGCAGGCCTAAGTAAGTGAACTGTAAATCACGTGAAGCATCTAGCTGTTTGCCCAGGAATGTAAGGTCATATTCGGCCAGGCGCGGGTCGAGCAATTCCAGATCAATGGCGCGTTTGATGTAAGTTTCAAAATAACCGGCATACTGTGCTTTTATTTCTGTTTGCGTGGCATTGCAGGTTTTATGGTAAACAAAACTAAGTGCTTCAGTGCGTAAATCGTCAAGCAATAAACGCGATGCAACGAAACCGTAATCTGGCTGTTTTTCGATTAAGGTGCGTGCGCTCATCACTAACATGCGTGCCACATCTTTATGGGCGACACCATCAAACAGGTTGCGTTCAGTGTTGTCCAAAATTATTTGTGCATCAACACCTTCAAGACCTTCACAGGCATCCGTTACAATGGCGTGTAAGCGTTTACTGTCGAGCGGTACCGTGCTGCCGTCTTTCAGTGTTACGTTGATGTTACTGGATGCGCTGTCTGTTTCGTTTTGTTGTTCCAGCTCTTGTTGTTCCAGCACCAGAGCACGTGCTTTGGCGTGTTCATTACGATAGATCACATAGGCGCGTGAAATCTTCTGGTGGCCACCACGCATAAGGGCGAGTTCAACCTGATCCTGAATGTCTTCAATATGGAAGGTGCCGCCATCGGGGATACGACGTGTCAGGGCATGGCTTACCTGCACCGTCAGGTTTTTAACAATTTCGTGAATACGGTTGCTTGCCGCTGCATTGCCACCTTCAACAGCCAGAAATGCTTTTGTCATCGCAATTGAAATTTTTGCACCATCAAATGTGGTGACCTTGCCGTTGCGCCGTATCACGCGGAACTGTCCCGGTGCAGTGGCGGCGATGCTGGTTGTATCTGTTGCGATTGTTTCAGGGGTGGTGATAGTGGCCTGGGTATTGCTCTGCTGAGTTGTGTTTTTATTGGGTGCCGTGTTTTTATTAGATATATTGGTTTGCATTGCCCTTCCTGTGGTATTGGCTGCGATGGCTTAGCGCTTATTTTGTTGTTGCTGTTTTTGTGCTGGATACTATAGGGTGTGGTTAGGTGTGAAGTCAAGCACAATATATTGTGTATATTACAGTGGAGGCTACTAGGAAAAACTGTGGATAAGTTGGCTTTTTTTAATGATTTCCGTGACTTAATAATTTAGTAAAACAGGTCATGGAACATAAGGATTTGCCTATATAAAAAACTTTTGGGGTACGTGTCTATAACAACTGGGGTAATGAATTTGTGTGTGAATAAGCAGGGTAAAGTTTTAGTGGGCTGTCATCCAGAACGATAGCTAAGGATCTTAAATTCACAATCCTATGTATGGATTAGGGCTATAGTCACTCTCGCTACGATTGAGCTGATGGGTAAGATTTAAAAATCCCAGCGATAGCCCAGGAGGAAATATAAACTGCTATTACCCAGATTTAGTCCGTTGTTGGTTTCAAAGGTTTCATCGTAACCAATATCAAAATCGAACAGTACCCTGTTTGAATAACGGTAGTCTGTTCTGAGTAAGGCACGCAATTTTTGCTGCGAACGTCCATTGCTTAATTCACGAATATCAAATTGCAGTCGAGGATTTAAACGCCAGTGTCGAGAAACGGGAAATCTTGAGTTTACGATAAATGAAATGGTGTCTGATGAATCGATATCGTAATAACGTACACCGAATATGTTGGTGTCGCTTTTCATCAGCAGGCTGTTAGCGATCAGCTGTGTACTAAGAAAGTAATTCGTGCCTGTATCAGGAGTTGCTGCTACACCACCTGAGGCAACCGTGTCGCCCACATGGGAAAGGGTAATATCAGCTGTTAGCTGGAACTTTTTGCTTAACTGTTGCGATCCACCAATGGTTACCGTTTCGCTGTTGGCTGTTCTGTCCCGTGCAAGTTGGATTATCTGTTCTCTATTCAACACTTTTTTTAATTCTTCAAGGCTTTGCTCCTGCCTGCCAATTAAAGCATTAGTGGTCGTTAGCAGTGGAGCTTTTCGCATGTAAGCGTTTATGTAGATGATGCGGTCATGATCAAGCAGCATGTCGGCATTTAATTGCAGCACAGTGATTTCTTCGTAAAACAAATCGTAGTCAATCATAGTGAATAATGATTTTGTTTTATCACGATAACGTACATCGGCACCTATGGTATTAAGATCCTGCAAGCCATCAGATTCCTGATCAAAATAAAACAGGTTCATGCTCCAGTGCTCGAGAAATGTTCCGGTTTCAAAGGTGAAGCCATAAAATGTTTTGTGTTTATTGAGCGATGATTTATTATCGATGTCAACCGGGAAGCCGCCAAGAATGTTCAGTCGCAAATCCGGAGTGAACTGATAACCTACGGATAAACCGTCAAACCTTTTCAGGATGCCGCCTGTTCGTAGTGTTTGTCGCCCAAATCGACCAGAGGTACCTGTTTTTTGGTAACTTAATTCGTAGTAGGCTTCTATAAACCGAAACTCACTGTCGTCATTGTTGTCGATAAAGTCATAAACATGGTCGGCAGTAAATTGATAACGATGATCAAATCCTGTCGTTCTGTGCAAGGTCGTTAGATCTATAAATGTGATTAATTGTGACAGCGTTGTTATGGCTTCGACACCGTCAACAGACGCTCGATTGTGTTGATAATATTGAGCAAGGCTGCCGTAGGTTGTTACATCATTTCTTCCTTCTATTGTTGTCATACGGAGGTTTTTTTTGGGGGCGCTGGTTGCCGTCTGCAGTCCGGCAAGACGCTGCCTGACTCTGTCTGAACCTTCAGCATCCGGATAAAGTGTCAGGTATTTTTCGTAACTATCAACGGCATGTGCTTTCTGTCCCTTGCGTTGCCTGGTCAGCCCCAGAAGTTCTAGCGCTTCGCGAGAATATTTGTGTTCGCCAGCAGCGATTAACGCGTTTAGATAACGAATACTGCTGCTATATTTTTTGTTTTTGAAATCTGTTTTAGCCCTTTGCATCAAACTATCGAGTTGCTTTTCAGTTAGTGAATCGCTGCCAGGTAATGCAGCCTGTTTTGGTTTTGAAGCCGTTATCTGCTTCGGTTTCGAGGCCGTTACCGGTGCAGCAATAACGGGTTTCGCAAAACTTGTTGGGCTGCTGATGGTATATGCAATGTTTTTTGCAGAGGCCTTTTGAACCCATGCACCGGGATAGATTTTTTGTATTTTGTTTCTCAGTGAAACTGCCTGTTTACGTTGCTTAAAAAACCCCACGTTTAATCTTTCCCACGGTGAACCTTTTATCATTGTTTGCTCGACATAAACCGTGTGGTCTTTGAATAAGTGACTTTCTCGTAGCTGCCATTTCAGATTTTTTCCTGGCGCTGATGCCAGCGCGACAGAGTAGCTGGCAGAGGTGCCCGCTGCTGAGGAGTTTCCGACGATCAGTAACATACAGATGAATGTTATCGTATAAAAAACTGATGTAAGGGATAATTGGCGCAACATAGCTGGCATCGTGGTAAACATTATCTTGTAGGTGGTCAATGGTATTTGCTTAAGGCTCTATTGCTGGTAACCAGCCAGTTGTCTGGTGACACAGACCACAATCTTCAGTGGTAACAAGATGGTCTGCATCTTTGCCGGTTGCTATGGTTCCATCATGGCAGGTAAAGCAGGCTGCGGTTGCTGTTGAGTGGTCAAAGCGAGCGCCAAACCATGTAATTGTTGTATGGCACAGGTCACATTCGAATGTGGTTTGTATATGGGCAGGGTGCTTACCTGTTGCGATGCTACCGTTATGACAGTTACTGCATACGCCTATTACGGAAGCATGATCAACCCTGGCAACACGATCAAAAGTGATGGTGTTGTGGCAATCTTCACATATTGGCGTGCTCAGTATATGTGATGCTGATTTACCAATAGCTATGCTGTTGTTGTGGCAGGTTTGGCAGTCGGCTTGAACGCCGATATGGTCAAATTTTGCGCCTACCCATGTACGCTCTGTGTGGCAATCATCGCAAAAATTGCTGCTGGGGAGATGCTGATAGCCTTTACCGGGTGCGCGGATTTCATTGTGGCAAAACTCGCATTCCATGGGTGTGCCTTTAAATTGTCCTGCTATGTGACATTCGGAGCAATCAATAAATTCGTGTCTTCCGATTAATGGGAAACCGGTTGAAAAGTGATCAAATCCTGGTTCTGATTCTGCTGCCTGAGCAGGGATAAATAGAGCCAGTAATACCAGTATCGAAGACAGGCGAAGTAATGTCATTAATGGTGTAAATTCAGGATTTTTTGTGTATGCCATGGTGTTCAACGTTATCGTTTGATGTTGACGTCTTTAAAACTTTTCGTGCTGTGACAATCGCCACAACGCCGACCAAATTGGCGGTTGTGAATGTCACGGCTGCGGTGGCAGGCTATACAATCCGTAGATGCTTCCGGTTTGCCTTTTGATTTTGTCTGGTGACAGTCGTAGCAGCCAGGCTCTTTATGAGCGCCATCGATGGTGAAATCTGTTGCTTTGTCATGATCGAAAAACCATATAAGCCATAAGTTGGGTGTATGACAGGTTTCACAGTCAGTTCCTAATCTGGTTTTGTGTACATCATCATCTGCATGGCAAACATTACATTCTGATTTGGTTGCACCGTATTCTGTATTGAGATGACATTCTTCGCATTGTGTGACAGCGTGCATACCGATGAGTGGAAAGTTAGTCAGATCATGATCGAAAAACACATTACTACGCCAGCCTCCCTCATTATGACAGCTATCGCATTTTTTTCCCTGCTCGCCTTTGTGAGCATCATCTTTTTTGTGGCAATCTATGCACTGGGTTGTTTTTTTACTTTTCGAGTCTGTTTTTTTATCCTGGTAAAGATCATCCTTATGGCATTGGTTGCAGGCGGTTTTTTTGTGTTTGCCGCGTAAGGCAAAGTCGGTTTTCTTGTCGTGATCAAATTTCTGCTTCTGCCATGATTCTGATGTGTGGCAGGTTTTGCATTTTTTACCGTATTGACCTTTATGGCTGTCGTCATTTTTGTGGCAGCCATAACATTGTTTTGGCAGTTTTTTCCTTGCTTCATCAGACTTTACGTCGCCAGGTTGGTGGCAGCTATTGCAAGCGGCTTTTTTGTGTTTGCCGTATAACGCAAAGTCGGTTTTTTTATTGTGATCGAAATGGATTTCATGCCACTTTTTTGAGTTATGGCAGCCGTCACATTTTTTGCCAAAGTCACCACGGTGAGCATCGTTAATCTGGTGACAGTCAAAACAGGTTTTTGGTGTGTCTTTGTATATCTGGTTTATATGGCAAGCTGCGCAACTGGCTTTTTTATGGGCATCTTTTAAAGGAAAGTCGGTTTTATCGTGGTCAAATTCTGTCTCTTTCCAGTTTTTCTCAGTATGACAGTCTTCACATTTTTTGCCCTGTTTGCCGTCATGTACATCGGCTTTTTCATGACAGCCATAACAGTCAGAGGGTGCTTTAGCATACTTTTTTTCAGGTTTATGGCATGAATCGCATGATGTTTTTATGTGCGCGCCTTTTAGCAGGAAATCGGTCTTGCGATGATCAAAAGTCGATGGGTTGAGTAATACAACCTTCGCCTCTCTACCTTCATGTTCGGTATGGCAATGCTGACAGTCGGTTCGTGTCGACTCGGGTAGTTGTCCATGAAATCCGGTTTTTTTGTTCAGATCATCAAGAATGTTTTCATGATCGTGGCAGTGAGTACACAGTTGCCCCTGACTTTTGTTGCCTGTGGTATCGTGACACTGGTCGCAGTCTTTTTCATATTCTTCATGTGCCTTGATAACGGGACCAGGCATCAGTAGTGAGGTAAAGGAGTCGGCGATGATAGCGGTTGACGCTAACATGAAAACCAGAAATAAGGTAAGACGAATAAAGGACAGGTATAGTGTGTGCATTTGTATAAACTTTATATACAGGGCAGCATCCTGGTGTAATGGATCAAATGGATTGCATTTAATGGCTCGTTATATGCAATTTATTGATGCATTACACTAGTATATGTGTACCGCAAAAATGTGGATAACGGCAGTAATGAGCATCATAAAAAACAGCGGTAGATGAAGTATGTGCCACAGTGAGAAAAGCCGTTCGTATACACTAAATGCTGCGGTCTGTCTAAGTGCCAGCATATAATTTTTGATTAAACGAGAAACAGCTTTATTATTTGGCATAGATTTGTTTTCGTTATTTTCCTGATTGCTGCCCTTTAGTAAACGCAGTACTTTTCTTTTAAAAAGTGGTGCGTTGATAGCCAGATAAATAACATGCAAAAGACTTCTCATCAGACCGGTATAGGGTTGCAGTACTTTTTCCTCCATTGTCTTTAGTTGGCTGCTTAGTTTCTCGTTCTTTGCAACAAGGTTGAGTAGTTCAATGTGCTCATCTTCGGCTTTTTGTTTGAGCTCCTTAAGTGTTAAACGTGCTCCGTAAAGACCGTGATGGATCCTGGTATAGATGTAACGGCCAATAACCCCACTTCCGGCGATCAGTAACATGCTGAACAGTGCGATTGAGCTATTGGTAGAGCCTAGCTGGAAGTTGGAGTGAAACAGAACCAGAACAGGACCGGCAGTGCCAAGAAACATGTGAATACCAAACCAGTAACGACTTGGTATAAGGCGTGTTAGCAGTGTAACCCGCTTGCTGAGTGGGTATAACAGTAAGATAATCATCAGGCTGCCGCCGACGATGCCCAGTAGGTAACCGAGGCCGGTTTCAGAGCTTAGATAATTGTCATCACGGCGTAACCAGCCGAAATAGAGTACGGTCAATACCACAATTGAGAAAAAGTGTGACCGTATGACGTTTAGTGTGTTCAGTAACATAGGTTTATATAAATCAAATAATAGTTGACAAAAAACACCTGATTTCAGGTGAGCTCGGCTGTGTTTTGTAACATTTGAGATGATCAAGACGATTATCGTCTTTAGGTGAAGCAGTAGAATAAATCTAGAAACCTAATATATTGTAGATTATATAGTATAATCTGAAAAAATGTTCGCATTATGTCAATTTCTCGTCATAATTTGTCTGTATTTCGTCACTAGTGGATAAAATGGTCATATAATTTGTTTGTTGTTTTCTTTGTGTTTTTTTCAGAATGATTATTTTTGTTTATTGTCCCGGTTCTACAAAATTCAATTTAGAGGTTTTAAAATGCTGCCAATAACATGGCTCTATGGCTTGCCGTTAGTTATTATTTTGCTGGTTTATTATTGGAGAAAATCTAGTAAACAGCGGAAAAGTAAACGTATTTTTGATGAAGCGGTCGCTTCTGGAATGACTGAGCCAGCATCGATTCACCCGATTATAAATTACGACCTCTGCCTTGGTTGCGCCAGCTGCGTAAAAGCCTGCCCGGAAAGATCAAAAAATGTGTTAGGTGTCATTCATGGTAAAGCACACCTTATTAATCCAACGCACTGCATCGGTCACGGTGCCTGCAAAACAGCTTGTCCGTTTAATGCTATTGAGCTGGTATTTGGCACCGAAAAACGGGGTGTAGACATTCCTCTGGTTGATGAGGATTTTCAGACCAATGTGCCGGGTATTTATATTGCCGGTGAGCTGGGTGGTATGGGCTTGATTCGTAACGCGGTTACCCAGGGTGTGCAGGCCGTTGATTCTATTTGTAAGCTTGATGGTATTCTCGATGGTAAGCAGCGGAATAAAGGCAGTGGTGTGATTGATCTTGTTATTGTGGGTGCAGGACCTGCCGGTATAGGGGCTTCACTGGCGGCGAAAGACAAAAAGCTGGATTTTGTTACGCTGGAGCAAGATTCACTCGGTGGTACCGTGTCACACTACCCGCGTGGAAAAATTGTGATGACTGCTCCGGCAGTTCTGCCTATTATCGGCAAGATGCAATTTAAGGAGACAACAAAGGAGGTGTTAATGGAATTCTGGGAAGATGTTGTCAATAAAGCAGGGCTGCAGATAAAGGATAGAGAGCAGGTTGTAAGTGTCGAAGCTGAAAACACAGTGTTTCATGTTAAAACCGGAGTCAGTGAATATCACACCCGGGCAATTTTACTGGCAATTGGCCGTCGCGGCACACCGCGTAAGCTGGGGGTGCCCGGTGAAGAACAGAGCAAAGTGGTGTATCGTCTGATTGATCCAGCGCAATATCGAAATCAGCGTGTACTGGTTGTAGGTGGTGGCGATAGTGCGCTTGAAGCGGCAGTCAGTATTGCAGAAGAGCAAGGCACAACAGTGTCAATTTCTTACCGAAGCGAGGCTTTTTCACGTGCAAAGGAAAAAAATCGCATTAAAATTGCTGATGCAGAGAAGGCAGGGCGCTTACGGGTGCTGATGAAGTCAAATGTGAAACATATAGAGCCCGATAAAGTAGTGATTAAAACCGAGGATGAAGAATTAAGTATCGATAATGATGCCATCATTGTCTGTGCGGGTGGTATTTTGCCAACCGGCTTTTTAAAGAGCGTCGGTATCACAGTTGATACAAAGTTTGGCACAGCATAAATTCAGTACAGTCTAATGAAACAACTTTTAACAATTCACTATAGTCTAATAAAATTGTTTTCAACAATGCACTATAGACTAATAAAATTGTTTTCAACAATTTTATGGTTAACCTTTCTGCTGGTATTTGGTGCAGAAGCTGAGACGCAGGATGCGAAACTGGCCGAAGCAAAGCTGACTGAAGCAAAAATGGCCATTCGCACGCAGAATTTTAACAAGGCAGTGAGTCTTCTCAAGCCGTTAGCTAGAAAAGGTGACAGGCAGGCGCAGTATAATCTTGCCGTGATGTATCGCAATGGTCAGGGGACACGGGAAGATCCTGTAAAAGCAGCACAGTGGATGATTCAATCGGCCAGGCAGGGATATAAGCGAGCGCAGTATTCAATGGCTGTGCTTTATGAAGAAGGTATCGGGGTAAAAACAAATAAAAAAAAGGCGATTTACTGGTATCTTGAGGCGATAAAGCAAGGGCATAATAATGCAAAAAAGCGATTAAAGAAACTTCAGCCTGGTGAGACGGCAGCGGTAAATATTGACCCAAATAGCAGTCCGGAAGATGCATTCATCACTGCAGTTAGTGCAGGTGATATTAAACTGGCAGAACGATTGCTGGATGAAGGAGTGAGTGCGGATATACGTGACGAATTTCAACGTCCTGTTCTGTTAGAAGCGGTTGCACACAAAGACGAGGCCATGGTCAAGCTGCTGGTCAAACATGGTGCTGACGTAAATGCTGCTGATAAGTATAAGGATCGACCCTTGCTGGTTGCGGCATCTTTAGGTGAAACATGGATAGTTGGCTATTTGATTAAACAGGGTGCAAAGCCAAACCAGAAAGATGCCAATGGCAATACCGCACTGATGCTGGCGGCATCAAAAGGGCATGTGGTAACGGTCAAAGTTTTGCTGGCAAAAAACACACCAGTGAAAAGCAAAAACCGTAACGGCGAAACGGCCATTGTATTAGCGGCTAAAGGCAAGCACGATTCCATTGTGAAATTGCTGAAACAACAGGGTGCCAGTTTACCTGTGAAACAAAAAAGTGGCCTCAGTGTTAATCAAAAAGTTGCGGTTATTAACAGCAGTACAGCAGGTGTTTATAAAAATTGGAAACCATTAATGATTGCAGTGTGGCGAGGAAAGAAAGACGTCACTGTAGCATTGCTGAAAAAAGGCGCAAATCCGGATCAGCTTGACCACGAAGGTCACACTCCGCTAACACGCGCTGCACTGCAGGGTCATGATGAAATAAGCCGCCAGCTTATCCATTATGGTGCAGATGTTAACCGTGCCGGTAACAGTGGAAAAACGCCACTGATATGGGCTGCGCAGCATGGAAAAGACAAGCTTGTAATAATATTACTGGCAGCCGGTGCCAGTGTGCAGGCGGTAGATAAAAACAATCGACATGCTTTGTCTTTTGCTATTTTAAACAAACATGAAAAGGTTAGTAAGCAGCTGCTGAATAAAAAGGCCAGGCCAAATAATTATCTGGTAAAAGGTAAAAATGACTTAATGCTGGCGGTCACATCAATGTCATTATCAACCATCAAACGCCTGCTTGATGCCGGTGCCGATGTGACTGTACAGGATGATTCAGGGCGTGATGCGTTGTGGTATGCCATTGGTTCAGCTAAAACAGCCATTGTCGATTACCTGATCCAGAATCATGCGAATTTAAACAGTAAAGATAAAAACGGCGTTACCCTGTTGCATCAGGCTGCTCTGATGAACCATCCGGCAACCGTATTATTACTGATTGAAAAAAGACTGGCTGTTGATGCCAGAGAGAGTCACGATAACACACCATTAATGATGGCGGCGAGTCGCGGGCACGCTGACACTGTCAGGGTGTTAATTGCCAAAGGTGCTGATGTAAACAGCAAGAATGATGTCGGCAACACCGCGCTGATGCTTTCAGTGCTGTCTGGCAAAATAGAATCGGTCAGATTATTGCTGGATGCTGATGCCAATATTAATCTTAGAAATAACAAACGCGAACAGGCTCTTCATCTGGCTGAGCTGGGCGAGAACAAAGCAATTACAGAGTTATTGAAAAAGCATAAGGAAGAAAAGAAACTGTTTGGTATTTTTTGAGTTGGTCTATCCGGCCTGTTATTCACATTTTTATGTAGAGATTAGAGGTAGTGAGGGATCTTTTGTCCTTTTTAATTTTTACAACGTAATAATACGAATCAGGTCAGTGCCGCCAGAACGTTGTTCATGTCCGGCGGTTATTATCAGGATGTCACCGCTGTCTGCATTAACCATTTTTTTGATCTCGGTTATGGCAAATTCGATGCGGTTTTCGTCTTCTGGTTTCCCTCGGTAAAGTACAGGCATTACACCCCAGTTCATCGACAGTTTACGCACCACTCTTTTAGAAGAAGTGACCGCCAGAATCGGGCAATCCGGACGATACCTTGATATCAGGCGAGAAGTAAAGCCGGACTCGGTCAGGCTGATGATGGCCGCTGCTTTCAGGTTTGCCGCCATGCTCACCGATGCCTGCCCGATTGCCTGTGTTACCACATTAGCGGGACTGGGTTTGATTTTCTGCAGATAACCGTATTCGTTTAATGATGCCTCGGCACGTAACGCAATCGTTGCCAGCGTAGTTACTGCTTCCACAGGATATTTTCCAACAGCGGTTTCACCTGATAGCATGACCGCCGACGTGCCATCAAGAATTGCATTGGCGACATCACTGGCTTCCGCCCGGGTCGGTTTCGGGTTGTGTTCCATTGAAGCCAGCATCTGAGTGGCGGTTATCACCGGCTTGCCGTTACTGACTGTGGTGCGGATGATGAGTTTCTGCGTGGCAGGCACATCGGCCAGTGGCAGTTCCACGCCCAGGTCACCACGGGCGACCATAATGCCGTCTGCAGCATCGACGATTTCTTTCATGTTCGCCACACCGGCTTTGTTTTCAATTTTAGCGATAATTGGGATTAGTGCCTGCTTTTCGACAAGGATTTCACGCATTTTGTAGATGTCATCGGCACTTTGCACAAATGAGGCAGCGATATAGTCAACGTCATTTTCTGCGGCAAAGCTCAGTTCTTTTACGATATCATCGCGGTTTTCAGGACTGACGGCGCTCATTGCCAGTTGTGTGTTTGGCAGATTAACGCTCTTGCAATTACCCAGTAATCCACCGTGGATGATACGGCAGTTGATTACGCCATCGCTTACATTTTCAACCTCCAGCTCAATCGCGCCGTCATCAAGCAAAATAGGGACTCCCCGTCTCACTTCCTCATACAGTTTCTGGTATGTAATCGAAACACCCGATACATCGCCGAGTATACTCTCAGTGTGCAGGCTGAAGGTCTTGCCGGGTACCAGCGTGACCGAGTCGCCTTCAAGTTGGCCGGTGCGAATTTCAATGCCCCGGGTATCAATCATGATTGCAATATTTCGCCCAAGCTTTCTGGCAGCGACACGCAGGGTCAAAATTTTCTGGCTGTGTTTTTCATGGCTACCATGTGAGAGATTCAGCCGTGCGACATTCATACCCGCTTCGATCATCGCCTTAAGTGTTTCCGGTGTATCACAGGCCGGTCCGATGGTGGCAATAATTTTAGTTTTTCGTATTGCGGTGTGACCGGACAGTGGCTTCTTCATGATAGGTATTAATCCATTAAGGTGTGTATGAACAGGTGATTATGGGCTTTCGGCTAGCGGATGCAATATGCATTGTGGGTGAGTGCAGGTGACTATCAAGATGGAATAGTTGTTATTTATGCTTGCGGTTTAGTTTGAAATTAATGACAACACCGATGAGGGTGATTACGGATAATAATATCAATGGCCCGATAGTAGATATATCAAACAGATCTTCGAACGATGCAGTTGTTGTTGCGTTATAAATTACATTTGAATAGACATAAGACTTTATGGAAATGCCTAATATTGCTGCCGCTATGAAGTGGCTTAGTTTAACGTTTAAAATACCTGAGCTATAATTAACCAGAGAATGCGGGAAGGCCGGGAATACTCGCAAGGCAAACAAAGTAAAAAAATTATCCTGTTTGTGAAGCAGTTTGTAGGTATGTGATTTTTTGATTCTTACTACCCAGTCATCGGTGAGACGCTTTGAAAAAAAGTAGGCAGATATGCCACCGAGAGTGCCACCAGCTGCAAGAATAAAGGTAGCCATTGCCGGCGGATAAAGTGGTGCGGCAACCCACAGAAAGAGAGAACCAGCCAGTGCAAAAGTAAACAAAACAGCTTGCAGAAAGATCAATACCAGAACCAGCCACCAGTGATCAGAGTATTCTCTGGCAACGGTGAGAATTTTATCGGTATCGAGCAAACCGGTTGCTTCCAGCAGTATGCCTGCTGTGATTAGTAAGGCTATTAGTAGTAGTTTTTTAATATAACGCCGGATCATGTGTTTTCTTTTTTCAAGTTACCAATTGCAATAAATCGGAGCCAGAGAAAAATGACAGCTTACGGCCATTAGCGGGCTTTCACAAAAAACTGTTTCTTCCGCAAATGCACGCAAATAAAAACAAAAAATATTTTTTTATTTGTTTTTCCTTGTTCCCACGTTTTGCGTGGGAACAAGGAAAAAGCATACCCCAGTACGAAACAGAATCAAAAAATTAAAAGGTTTTTATTTGCGTTTATTTGCGTGCATTTGCGGAAGATTTAAAAATTTTTGATTTCTGCTAATTGTCGAAATCAGTCATTCCATATCTGGCGCTGTCTGTCAGATAAAATGAAGACTTATACGCTCACATTATTGGGGTTCGCAAGCTCACCGCCAACCAACAGTACAAGGCGGGAGCGGTAAGCAAAAAACAATCTAAACCAATATTTATTGAATAGTTGCTTTGATTGTTTCAGTACATACCCACCCTGATTCTTCCAGTTTTTCAACCAGACCTCTTGCTTTTTCTTCGCAGTAGGTGTCATCGTGGTATGCACTCCAGAGTATTTGAGGATCCTCAAAACCTTCGGTTAGTTTCTTGTATACCACATGGCATGGAAGTGGTGCTGAGCTGGGGTATTCAATGTTGATTTCACGTACGTTATTTTCACTGCTGCAACTCCATGAGTCAGCATACGCGCTAACTGGCACAGAAAACATTGCGACTACTAAAATCTTAATTATTCGATTTGTTAGATGCATGATACTTTCCTCTTATGTAGTGAATTTAACAACCTCCAGTTATATTGCGCCAAATTTCTATAAATTTAAAGGGGCAGCAAGACAATTTCCCATACATTTCCGGCATTGTGAACGAATGGATTAATTTTAATGAGTTTTCGATGATGATTTGCTTATGCTTATACAACGACTAATGCTATACGGTAACCCGTTAAAGAACAAGATTAAAAGCTGTAGCTATTTGGTCTACACCATTAATAATAATGGTAAGCTGATGTTTGCCAGCATAATATTTTCGGGTGGATATTTTTTTAAAAGAAAAAACTTTTGTTATCTGTTTTTCTTTTTCAGCATAATCTGATTCTAAGATCTTAAAAACTTTTCGACTTAAACTGCCGTTGGCTTTAACAAAATCAATGGCAAATTCGATGCGGCATTTGCCGATACAGCTATGGCCAGATTTCTTTTTTTGGTTTTTTAAAGAAAAGGAAAATTCCAGGTTGTCACCTAAGGTAACTTTGGGTTGTACTTTAAAATGACTGATTGCGATATGTTTTGGCCTGGTATAGCCAAAAAGTGTCATAGCTTGTGCATCTCCCTGTTTTAACAAAGTGCGGCATGCGTGTTTGATTATCCTGTCCGTGTTTTTATTATTGCCCAGCCATTGTTGTGCCCAGTCAAGTACGATATCCGGGTTATCTTTGGATATGTCATTTAAGTTGTTGGCAACACTGCGGCGTACATATTCGCTTTCATCAAACATCAGGGTTTTTAAAATGGTTAAAACCGGTTGCGGATTTTTTTTGAATGCAGGCAGTGCCATTGCCCAGGGCAGGCGTGGACGACAGCCTTCTGAGGCCAGCCGGCGCACATGATGGTTGTCTGACTTTGCCCAGTGCAACATTTGCTTCATCATACGTTTTTCCTGTTGTACAATGAAAACACGCACAGCAAACTCTGATGAGGAATATTTTGTAAAATGCTCCAAAGCAGGCATGGATGTCTCAAAGTCATCCAGTCCGTAACATTCCACAAAGTCCTGAAAAAACATGTGCTCAAAACCGCTGAATTCTGCGGACACGGGTTTGAGGATATTGATTGCCTTTTTATAGCTAGCAGGTAAATGTTGATGCAAACATTCTGCAATATGGCGCATACGTTGTTTTAATTCTTTGTCTTTCCATTTTTTGTTAAATACAGACTGATTAAACGCTTTTTGATCAAAAGCAGTGTAACGATTGTGAATCTCTTGACCGAGGTTTGAAATTAACTGTTTGTTATAAAGGTTTTTTAGTGGTTCAGGCATGGGAAAGCAGTGAATAGTGAATAGTGAATAGTGAACTGAAATTGTTCCCGACAATTTTCAGCATACACTCCATCCATGGAGATAAATAGTGAATAGTGAATTTTAAAACCAAAGGTAAATTTAATCCCTGCATTTTTGCTTTTGTTTTTAACTATTCACTGCTTTATAGTGTTTAATTAAGGCTGCCGTCATATAATGACGGTAGTTTTTTTGTCGCTCAGATTCAGGATAGATTAAATGACTATAATTAAAATAATATTTTTTGCCATCGTGTTGGCTGTTGCTGTTACCTTCGCTGTCTTATTTAAGAATGGTGCACACCTGTTTGATGAGCCTGGTTTTAATGAAAGGTTGCGTGTATTTTTAACCAGTAATACAGCAAAAACAGCAGATGATCATAAGTTTAAAGAGTTGCGAACTCCTAAATTTGATATGACTGATGAGGTGTTATATCAGCGTGTTCTGGCAGCAGCGATAGAATTAGGCTGGGAGATTTTTGCACATGACAAAGAGAATAAAAATACAAACTTTGTTGTGTATTCCCCTGTCTTTTTATTTAAAGATAAGATTTATGTTAAGGTGAAAGCGATTGGTAAAAATCGCTCCTCACTATTTATACACTCAAGCTCACATACAGGTCGTGCAGATTTTGCTGCTAACTCCGGGCATATACAGGCGTTGATAAAACAAATAAAAACGGATAATCAATTAGTCAACATTTTGAATTAATTTGCTTGTTTTTTATTTTTAAATGAATTTAGTAAGGTTTTATGTGGTCCAGATGGTGTTTTGATTAGAAGCTTTTTATTTGGTTAGAATTGCTTTTCTTTTTCTAGTTGATGGTTTTTAATATATCCCGCCAGGATATTATACCAATTGGGCTGCCGTCATCATTGATAACAGGGATGATGGAAATATTATTGTTGTTAAAAAGTTCAATTGCGTCATCGACTGTAGCGTTGGCTTTTAAAGTAAGCGGTCTTCTGGTCATTATTTGATGCGCCCTTATATTAAGCAGAGCAGCATCTGAGTTTTTTTCTGAAATGGTGCCAATGTGAGGGCTTAGTGATTTGTAGAGATCTGTTTTTGAAATAAGACCAAACAGTTTACCTGATTCAACGATGAAAACGTGGTGAAATTCAACATGGTCAAATATCTCTTTTATTGTTTTTAGTGAGTCGTCCATTCCAACAGTGACAATGGTTTTACTCATTATGTTTTCTATGTTCATTATTTAACAATATGCTCCTTACAGTGACGGCGACCGTATCACCATCATTTTCTCTATTTGCATGTCTTTGAATGTGTGTACTATGCCGCCAACGCCGTGACCGGAATGTTTTAAACCGGCGAATGGCATCCAGTCGACACGGAAGGCGGTGTGGTCGTTAATCATTACCGCTGAAGCATCCAGTTGTTTGAAGGCATGCATGCAGGTATCGATATTTTTTGAAAAAACCGCCGCCTGAAACGCGACATCCAGGCTGTTTGCCCGGGCAATGGCATCATCAATGTTCTCGTATTCATAGACGCAAATCACTGGTCCAAAAACTTCGTTCTGCGAAATAATGGCATCTTCTGGCGGGTTAAACAACACAGTTGCCTGGTAACAGCTGTCTGAAATTTTTTCACCACCACAGATGAGTTCTGCGCCTTTATTGATTGCATCGCTCACCCACTCATTAATACGTTCGGTTTCACCATGTCGGATAAGCGGGCCGATTTCTGTGTTCTCTAATGTTGGATCGCCAATTTTCATTTTGCAGCCGGTAGTTGCTATTTTTTCTGCGAGCTGTCGGGCGATAGATTTTTCTGCATAAACGCGTTGTACGGAAACACAAACCTGGCCAGCATGATAAAAACCGGCTTTGGCTAACAGGGCGACGGTATCATCCATGTCGGCATCGTGCGCCACAATAACCGGGGCGACACCGCCGTGTTCCAGGGCGCAACGGGTGCCATGGGCTAATTTTGAACGTAACATCCAGCCGACTCTGGCGCTGCCGATGAAACTGAAAAAGGCCACACGGTTATCTGTCACCAGTTTTGTTGCGGCATCATGGTCGGTAGTAACAATGCCCTGGCACCATTGCTCAGGCAAACCTGCTTCATACAGAATATTAATTAAACGAAAGCAGGAAAGCGGGGTGTCTTCTGCAGGTTTAATGATAACCGGGCAACCTGCGGCAACCGCTGGACAGATTTGATGTACCGCCAGATTAAGCGGGTGGTTAAAGGCGCTGACCGCAACCACCACACCAATTGGTTCGTGTGTGGTAAATGCTAGCCGATTCATGGAGGCCGCGTTTTTGCGCATGGGGATTTCTTCGCCATGTTCATTGCGAATGACCTCAACGCAGTTCTTCAAACCATCAATGGCGCGGGTGACTTCCACTCTGGAATCAATCAGTGGTTTACCGCCTTCACGCGCCGCTTCAATCGCCAGTTCATCAAACCGTGACTGCATAATGTTTGCGGCTTTTTCCAGAATGTTGATGCGTTGCTCGGCTGTCAGCCAGTTTTGTTTGTTGTGAAATAGTTGGTGCGCAGTGTTTAATGCGGTTTCGACAGCCGTGGCATCACCGGTTTCGATAGTGGCAATGTGTGCGCCATCATAAGGTGCTGTGACATTTATGCTGCCTGCTGCCGTTGCGCCGGGAACGAGAAGTTTGAAATGTTCGGTCATGGGTTTTCTCTTTTCTATCTATAACAAAAAGTAAAAGAAAGTTTATCCGTCC
>CAYQXD010000035.1:0-22485 GCA_964421315.1 uncultured Thiotrichaceae bacterium
TGTTTACTTAAAGAGGTAGATGCCTGATACGTTAGCGGCCCTCTGTTTTCAGAAACATTCGCCGCCACATAAGTAACCGCAATTAAATCATCAGCCGTGTTATCTGGTGTTAACTTTGCATTATCGGTAAATTCAAGCCCCACACCAACGCCAGGCTGAAATTCCAGGGCTACGGCGGCATTACTGCTAAGTGCGTGCACAGCAAAAACTACGCACACAATAAAACCTTGCTGTTTCATATGCATGTCATGTATTACCAAAGGTACACAATAATCGATTAAAAAGTACTTTGTGGCACAGTGATAACGTCACCTGGCAACAAGGTAATGTTGGTTGTCATATCGCCTGATTCCAGAATATCTTTAAGGCGAATATCGTATGCGAAAGTGCCTTCAACGGTTCGTCTATGTAATTTAGTACTGTTTGCATTGGCAAAAAGATCAACACTGCCCGCTTCTAAAATAGCATCAAGTACCGTCATTCCCTGATGGTATGGCATGGAAATATTTTGCACTACCGAGCCGGTTACTCTTATCCGTGAAAGAAAGGCATGCCCCTGTAGATTCGTTAATATAACCGTTACGTTAGGCGTTTTCACATATTCTGATAGTTTGATTTCAATATCTAAAGCCAGTTCTTCCGGGGTAACGCCGACTGCCATAACATCACCAATCAACGGTACAGAAATTTTTCCATCAGGGCGGATCGGGCTGGAAAGAGACAGCTCGGGATTTTTCCAGACATTAATTTGCAACTGATCACCAACGGACATTTTATAAGACTCAACCAGTACACTAGGACCGATGTTCTGTGAGGAACCGGACTCAGGCGGCAGGTTCGGTTTGGTTTTGACGCAGGAGGCCATCCCGGCAATTAACATCAGGGTAACCAGGGCTGTTAAAATCTTGTTCATTATTTCACCTTAAATAAGTCTGTCATGCTTTGAAGTCATGTCGTATAAGTTAAACGCGGCAACCACTACACTGCAATTTGTTTTAGTATAGTATTTATTTTCTGTAAGTGTTTTTCGCTAACGTGAGAATGTGTTGGCAGCGTTAATAATCGGGAAGCAAACATCTCTGCATTCGGGAAAGCGAGTTTATCATCCAGAATACCTTTTAGCCCTGTTATTTTTGGCAGACTTGCCGGGTATAAAATCGAGGCACCCAAACCGGCCTGCTTTAACTTCCGGTAAACCCTGTCACGAGATACAGCATCCAGTAGCAAAGGATAACGCAATAAACGACGGTTCGCCTTCATCTTACAGAGCCGTGGCAAATTGTTTATCTTATCCTGTGAATCCAGTATAGCCGAGATTTTTTCACAGCGCGTTATGGCTGCTGTATCATTCTGATAGCGGGATATATTACCCTTTAACAAATCTAAACGCACCTGATCCAGCCCTTCAATATCCGATAGCGCATGATAGCGAGTTTCACCTAAATGTAAAAACGGCAGGGACTGAGGCAGCCAGTAAAACAAGGGTGAAATCATAAAATTATACAATCTCGCTTTTAAACCAAATGAGAGTCGTGGAATCAGGTCAGAAGCAACGCTCCCTGGATTTGGCAAGCGCTCAAACAGGGCGGTTTTTTTTGTAAGCACTGCACCGCCACCAAGCAAGCTCACTGGTTTTCCTCGACCAAAACTGAGCACCACCAGGTCGCCCTGCCAGTCCTGTTGCCTGTCTTGTGACAAGTTATCGCCAGCGGGGAAATATTGTGCACTGTCTTCGATTAATACGATATTTTGCTGTTCTGCCAGTTCGCGAAGTTGCGGCCAACGTTCTGAAATGCCAAATAAATTAACCGCAATAATGGCAACTGTATTTTCTGTGATAGCCGCGGATAACTGCGCCAGCCCTAACCATGGGCGGTCAGCTTCAAGATCCACTAAAACTGGCTTGCCGCCAGCATAAACTACTGCACTGATTAGATCCGGACAGGCATAAGCCGGTAATATTATTTCCGGGGTTTGTCTATCCAAAGCCGCGCTGTTTTTTTGTTTTATCGCGGCAAGAATAGCAGCGGCAAGCGCGGCAGTGCCTGAAGCATAAAATTGTATTTGATGGGAAGAAAATAATGATGAAATCGATGTATCAGCCTGAGCACACAAACAAATCGGATTTCCTACTGGTGGCAATTGATAAAACATAACTCAGCCTGGTCTTTGTCAACTTAGCGTTTTGAAGGTGTCCATACGGTCATGCGTTTTCCCAGCACAAATGAAACTGTGGCCTGCGCTAGTGCCAAATTTGTCTGGACAAAGAAAAAAATGATTTTAACCAGCGTTCTTTCGCGTAATCCGGCAAACAGCCAGCCACCTAATGCCAGTGCATAAAAGGCAAGCTGTGCGGCCAAAACCAGGGTGTATATTATTCCCTGCCCCTGCAACATTAATGTAAGCAGTAAAAAAATGACCATAAACCATGGCACACCCCAGCGCATGATTTTATGGCTCCATACCTGAAAAGCAAACATACCCATACGAAAAGGATTAAGCACTTCAGGGTGGCGCGCAATGGCGGTAATGCCACGAATCACGGTGCGTATTTTACGACGATATTCCAGGCCAGGATCTTTGACATCTTTATATATACCAACCACATCAGGGCAGGTAATCGCCACCAGTCCGTGTTTTGCGCTATTAAGTGCGGTATTAAAATCACTAGGTGCATAGATGTCCCAGTGTTTGCAGACCTCACGCCTGGCAGCAAAGAAAGAGCCGCTTAAACCAACCAGGCCAGCACGGTCTGACTCAAGTCGGCGTAACCACATTTCATATTTAACGTACGCACCTTCACCTACGACACGTCCGTCATTGCTGACGAACTGGTCTTCACTCGACAATGCACCAACCATTGGATCTGTAAAATGTTTTGCCAACAAACGTAATGCATTTGCAGGAATTTGTGTCGCCACATCAGAAAACACTAAAATCTCACCCTTTGAAACACGAATGGCGCATAGTTGGGCGTACTCTTTACCTTTGCGTTGATCGGCGCGTACTAATCGAATGCCTTTTTCTATATAGGATTCAACGATACTGTCGGTATCGTCTGTAGAAAAATCGGATGCCACAATAATTTCCAGTCGATCTGCCGGATAGTCAATTTGCAGTGTATTTTCCAGCTTTTCGCGTATCCGACCCTCTTCATTATGCGCTGTAATAATCAGGCTAAGGGCAGGTAAATTCTTATTTTCTGTGAGTACCGTTATTTTTCTTGCTGGTAGCAACTTAAGTAGAACAGGGTATATAAAATAGCTGTAAACACAGCATACTGCAAAAAAATAAAACCAACTTTCCATACTTCTAATTCCATTGTTTCTGCCCGGGCTTATATCCCAGGCTTAAAATTTTATATTCACCAACCAGGCAGTAATATATACTCGGCTCATTTGCTATGCAGGCATTTTTACATTCAGCATAAAAAGGACAATAAATGTTTGTTATTCAACTCACTATTATAGCTCATCCCTAATGCCAGGCAGACAAAACTCAGCGAACAATCAACAAGCTTTACATGTATTGCATATCGCATCGGGCGACCTTTGGGCGGGTGCGGAAGTTATGCTGTACACACTTGCCAGAACTTTGCACAAGGAACTCAATACACAGGTTAGTGTTGTTATCCTTAATCACGGAATACTCGAACAGAAATTACGCGACTGCGGCATTGCTGTAACCATTTTAGATGAGTCGCAACTAAACAGTTTTCAAATTTTACGCCAACTATACAGAATCATAGTCGAGTTAAAGCCAAATGTAATCCATACGCACCGTAGCAAAGAAAATATCTTAGGCAGTATTGCTGCATGGTATAAACATCGCATACCCTCATTGCGCACTGTACATGGCGCCCCTGAACACCGACCCCCGCTACATAAACCAGCTAAACATTTAATTCCATTTTTAGACTGGTTAACCGGTCGCTATTTGCAACAAGCTATCGTTGCGGTAGCACCTGATTTAGCGGAAAAACTTGCGCGCAGTTTTCTAAAAACAAAAATAAAAGTGATTGAAAACGGCATAGATATCGAGTCAATAATACAGCGTGCTTCACCTGCAAACTCGAAAGACAACAATAAAAACAGCTGCCGAATTGGCATCGCCGGGCGTTTGACAGATGTAAAACGAGTTGACCTGTTCATTGAGAGCGCGGCTTACCTGAAACAACAACAGCCAACACTCAATATTGATTTTCATATCTATGGTGATGGGCCATTGTATAGCGCTTTACAAGCCCAGATAGAATCACTTCAGGCAAACGACTATATCCATTTAAACGGTCACTGTGAAAATGTTGTACAACAGTTGCAAACACTGGATGCCTTGCTTATGACCTCCGACCATGAAGGTCTGCCTATGATTTTACTTGAAGCCATGTGCCTGCAAACGCCGATTATTGCCCATGCTGTGGGCGGCATTCCCCACTTACTCGATCAAGGAAAATGCGGCACCCTGGTACACAGCCATACCCCGCAGGCATTTGCCGAAGCTATTAGTAACTTGATAAACCAGCCGGAGCAGCATCAACAACTGGCACATCAAGCTTTTAAGCGTCTGAAGCAGAATTATTCTGCCAAACATGCTGCCGCAGCCTATCTTTGCGCTTACAAACAAATTTCGTAACTACACTGTGCGCCTTAAACAGAATTTGTTCGGTACCCGTAGTCATCACGCAGGGCAGTGTCTAGTGGTCGGGCATAGCAGACTCTCCAGCGTATTGCTAATCGATAAATGTAACGGCTGCAAACCAGGCGAGAGAAATAGTGTGTTAACTTTCTACACAACGAGGTTCAACCGCATCATACATTTTTTCTTTTTGATACATGTCAGCTTGTAAGCAGCAAATAATATGGTGAATAAAACAGGACTTTTATAATTCAGTGACTCACTGCTGTCCCATTAACGTTGATATGTGTACGAGAGAGTAACCTGTCCAAATAGAGGTGTTTTTTATAAACATTTTCAAGCCTCAGATATTGCGGAAATTAACGAATAAGGCAGACATCAACATATCGTTATTTCAGGTGAAACTGATTATGTATGACCGCATCCACCCCGCAAAGACGACATTGGGGCATATTAACCGAAAACGAACAAAACCCGACAAAACGGACATTTATATATAGGTAAGCACAGATAAATTATAAGCTTAATAGAAACATGTTATAGTGAGGGGCTGGTTTTTCATTTTAATTTTTATCCTTGGAGGTTAGAGTGACAGCATTTTAGCCAGCAAGTCATTACATGATTGTTTGTGTAGTAGGCGCATCGTAAGACACATTAGATAGAAATCCGTGCCTTAGGCTTTGTGTATTTTTACACAAGTCAGTAGTTTCGTATTCCCTTTATTTTTTACCATTGAATGCAACTTATTACTAAGGATACGGGAACGCACCACAGATTGATGCTTTCTGTACTGATGCTTAACGAGCGGAATGGAGCGGTTAATTCTAAAAACTTGAATACAATATCTGGAGATAGAAACAAAGATGAATAAATATTTATTATTTACACCCGGCCCCGTGAATGTGGCAGAAAATGTACGCGCAGCCATTTGTAAAGAAGATATTTGTCATCGAGAAACAGATTTTGATCGTTTATTACGCAGCATCGAGAAGAAGTTGCTCAAACTCTTTCAGATAAAAAACAGGGCTGATTACCGGGCTGTTGTGATTACAGGCTCTGGAACAGCCGCAAATGAGTCAATATTGTCATCAATCGTTGGCAATAAAAATATCCTTATTTTATCCAATGGTGAATTTGGTGAACGCTTGTATAGCATTTCTAAAATTCACAATATAAATACCTTCATGCTGGAATCAGCCTGGGGCGAAGCTCTGAATCTGGAAAAAGTTGAAGCTTATCTGAAACAGCATGACATCGATATTGTGATGATGGTACATCATGAAACCAGTTCGGGAATGTTAAATCCGCTACAGGAAATTGGCGAACTCGCAAAAGCAAACGGTGCTATGTTAGTAGTCGATTGTGTGAGCAGTGCGGGTGCAGAAGTTATTGATATGGAAAAATGTCACATCGCTTTCTGTTCAAGTTCCAGCTCAAAGGCTATTGGTTCTTATTCCGGGCTGTCATTTGTCATTGGAAGAACTGAGGAATTCGAAAAGCTAAAAGATCTCCCGGTTAAGACCACTTATTTGAATCTGTACAAGTTCTACGATTTCATTAAGAATTTATCACAGACACCCAACACTCCAGCGGTCCACCTGTTTTTTGCGCTGGAGCAAGCGCTGGAAAACATACTCAATGAAGGTGTTTCTACGCATTATGCAAACATCAAACAAAAAGCCAATCTGTTAAGGCTAGGCATGTTGAATCTAGGGCTTAAGTTTCTGATCGACCAGAAAGACATGTGCTCTGTATTAACCACTGTCTGTATACCTTCCCATATCGATGTGACTCTCTTCCGTAATGAACTACGTGAAAAGTCCATCATTATCTATGAGGGCAAGGGGTGCTTTAAGAGCAGGGTATTTCAGGTTGGGAATATTGGTGAATTATCGCTTGATGATCTTCAGTACTTTTTGAGTTCTCTCGGAGAAATATTACATAGTTTTAATCATGTTAGTGTAAAAAAGCGTTTTTTAGTTAATAAGAATATTCTTTTGCTCGCACACCGAAAAGAGAATAACAAAAGGTCTCCGCGTATTATGGGCAATAGCGCCCTAATAAAAAAACAGCCCGATGCTGTTCTGCCGAAAACGCATTTGAATTAACTTTCGAGATAAAGGCAATAACATGAGTGATAAAAAAGTAACACATGTAAACGTGATTGAGCCGCCATATTTTAGTAATTGGGCAGATTTGTTTTTCCCAAAGGTGGCGAACAGAGTTCTACCTTTGGTTGCAGGGATCAACTGGATTACGCCCAACATTGTGACCCTATTTTCTTTTTTCCTGTATGTGCTAGGTTGTTTGTTTATCTTTATTGATGTGCCAAATCATCTGATCTATACCGCTGTTTTACTCCCTGCTGCCTATATAGGCGACTGTCTGGATGGGCAGCTTGCACGGACAAAAAAACTCTCTTCTGAAATCGGTAATTATCTTGATAAGGTAGTAGATGTTTTAAAGATTTATATCATTACCCTATGTCTCGCGATCTATACCTTTGAGACCACTCAAAACGTTCTGTATATATACCTGGGTTTTGCCGCCTGTTTTTTCTTTAATTTCAGGTATTATTTGAAGCTTGAAACTATCTTTAGCCAGTTTAACAAAGACCCTGAATATTTAGTAAAATGCAGCGAAAGGCGGCGTGAGTTATATCGGCAAAAGGCAGCGCAATACACAGAGCTATCGTCGAGTATTCCTGGAAAATTAAAATTATTTTGGCTTAAACATCGAAGTATTTTTTGGGTGGATGAAGCGGAATTTGTGGTATTCACAAGCCTGGGGGCAGTATTTGATCAGATGGAACTGGTTCTGTGGGTGTTAGCTGTCAGCCAGTTTCTTATCGCGATGTGGCGACTCTACGAGCGAGGCTATCAGACGCATAAAGCGACAGAGCAACTGCTTGACCCAATGCGAAAATAGGATAGAAAAAAGAAGATGAAAGCAATAATATTAGCCGCAGGCGTAGGCTCAAGAATTAGACCGTTAACTGACAATTGCCCTAAAAGCCTGTTGAAAGTGGATGGCAAAACCATTCTTGAAATGATGATATCGCATATTCAGAATTGCGGGATTAATGAAGTCATCTTTGTACTGGGTTATCTGAAAGAGCAGATAAAGGAATATGTGAAGATAAACTTTCCTGACCTGGATGCCCATTTTATTATCAACGATCGGTATGAGGATACGAATACTGGTTATTCATTAATGTTGACCAAACACATTGTTGCTGATTCCACTTTTATCAAGTTCGATGCAGATGTGGTCTTTGATAAAGCCATATTGCAAAATCTAATCGAGAGCAGGTATGAAAATTGTTTATGCGTCGATAAAAACATCCATCTTGATGCTGAGGAAGTCAAAGTCATCAGCGATGCTAATAACAGAGTAATCAAAGCCAGTAAAACCGTTGACCCCAAAGAGGCAGTTGGTGAATCCATTGGCATTGAAAAAATCAGTGGTAAAACGGCAAAAAAATTGTTTGCAGAACTTGATGAAATGATGGATAAAAAACAAAACCATCAGGAGTATTACGAAGCTGCGTATGAGAGATTAATTGAAAAATCCGTTCCTTTTTACGCATTGGATATAACAGGATTTGAATGGGTAGAAATTGATACCCAGGAAGACTTTGCTACTGCAAAGATAATATTTGGCCACTAAAGATAACCAGTACAATATTAACGAAAAGAAATATGTCACTTTTCAATGTGGTGGTGTCAACGACTTTGTATTAAAAACGTGACCAGTTGAGTCGGTGGTGGATGGTTAAGTGTTGTTGCAAGTCACTCCTGTGCCACCCAGACCGCAATAACCATTCGGGTTTTTTGCCAGATATTGCTGGTGGTAGTCTTCTGCATAATAAAATTCTGTGGCATCTAAAATTTCAGTGGTGATGTTATCGTATCCTGCTTTTGTCAGCGCCTGCTGGAACAAATGGCGAGAGGTTTCGGCAGCTGTTTGTTGTTCATTGCTATAAACATAGATGCCAGAGCGATACTGCGTGCCACGGTCATTGCCCTGTCGCATGCCCTGTGTCGGGTCATGTGACTGCCAGAAGGTTTTAAGTAATTGCTCAAGGTTTATTTTTTCAGGGTCAAAAACCACCATTACCGCTTCATTATGCCCAGTTTGTCCGCTGCACACCTCCTGGTAAGTCGGGTTGGGAGTAAAACCGGCGCTATAGCCAACGGCTGTGGTGTACACGCCATCAAGTTGCCAGAAGATTTTTTCTGCCCCCCAAAAGCAGCCCAAACCAAAGACAATTTGTTGCAGATGCCCACAAAAAGGTGGTTTAATAATATTGCCGTTAACGAAATGTTTGTCGGCCACAGGCATAGTGGTTTCACGCCCGGATAGCGCATTTTCTTTTGTGGGAAGATCTTGTAAGGTCATGTTATATCTCGACTAGATAATTATGGAAACCAGGTGCAACCGGTTGTTTTGGCTGGCGCGCCATAACTTATAGCATACGGTTATTTAAGAGCATATTCACCTGTTCGATGAATGGCTATTATGGATGAAAGCATTAGCTCAAAAGAAATAACTGTGAACGAATTACTACCTGGCATGTCTGTTGCTGTTTGTGGTAATTGGTATAGCTGCTTTTGCAAAAGACCCACGCATGAACAGTATCCTGTCGTTAGAAAAAATCATCGTGCCAGTGCTTGACCTATATGGCAGTGAAGACCTTGAAAACATACTGGCTTCCGTTAACTTACGCGCAGCAGCGGCAAAAAAAGCGGGCAACAATAATTACACGCAAATTAAGATAACAGGAAATCATTTCTTTGATGGGCGTGAAGACAGTCTGCTTGACACGGTAGCACAATGGCTGGATAAACTATCACGTTGAAAGAGCACTAAGCCGAAAACTGATAAATTGTAAGCGCCCTCATTTGCCAGTTAATTCCACAGGAAATTTTCTGGCTACCAGAGCTAGATTAAATTTTTTAAGGTTTTGTCCTTAACTGATGCTTTTTTTGCGTTTTCTAAAGTTAGAATAATATCTTCAACCTGGGTAACTGTGTTTACATCATCAGGATCCAGGCGCGGTGTTTCTTCTGCGCTGCGTGCAGCATTTAAAATCATATCAACTGTAATATTCTCTAATGACTGGCTGGGCAGGTAGTGTGCGTTGTCTTCACCGCTGGTGGTGATTAATTTATGTGATAGTAAAGCAGGCATAATGATCATTAATGCTGACTCAGAAATATTGATTTTTTTTGCCAGTGTTTTGAGTGACCAGCTGCTTTCGTGGTGATGAAAACTTTTTGCAATAAGCTGCATCACGGTCAGTGCCAGCTTTTCTCTTAGCCGGCAACTTAGGCGGATAATTTGTGATTTGTCACTGATGCGATCCGGGTTTTGGTGGTAATACGACAGGGACGCGCCGGTTAATACAATCAGCCAGCTAATATAAACCCATAACATGAAAATGATCATGATGGCAAAACCGGAATAGATGGCGGTATAGTTTGTCGAATCAACAATAAAAGTTTTAAATAATGTGCCTGTCATTTTCCATAAAATGGTGGCAATGACTGCACCAAATAAAGCGGATTTAAAGTGGACTTTGGTGTTCGGAATAAGGTTGTAAATTAAGGTAAAGACAACGATGGTAAGAATAAAAGGCACGGATTCACCGATAAATAACAAAATTGTTCCGAAAGGTTCAATAGCTGAAATTTTGTTAACAACGGTAGATGAGTTGAATGAGGCGGTAATGCCCGCAGCGGTAAACAGTAAAAGTGGGCCAATGAGTATGACGCTTAAATAATTACTAAAGCGTTGAAAAATATTTCGGCTAACAGTGAGCCGCCAGGTGAAATTAAAAGCACTTTCAATTTTTTTAACCAGGGATAAAACAGTAAAAATAAGAACCAGTAGGCCAATTGATCCTAAGACACCAACATTTATATTATCAACAAAAGAAATAATTTGTTGACTTAGTTGTAAGCCTTTTTCGCCCAGTGGTTCCAGCAGGCTGATTAAAGCCGGTTCCAGCTGGTTATGTACGCCAAAGCCTTTTAATACCGAAAAGCTAACAGCCAGTAAAGGCACTAAAGACAGCAGCGTGGTAAAAACCAGGCTCATGGCGCGAAGCGAAGGCAGGCCACCACTTAAATCACGGGTAGCACCATAGAATATTCTCAGTGACTGGATTAAAAAAGCCTGAAACTTATTTGCTTCTTTCAGCTTTGTTTGCCAGAGCCATTCTGTAAGTTTTTTTTGTATACCTGCAAACATAATGTGTTTGTTAGTTACTTAATATCACGTTGCTGTAAGCGCCAGTCCTGATAATCTATATTTTGTTTATAGGCTTCCTGATTAACATAATCTAGTACGCCCCATAAACGGTAGAAATGTGCAACGGAGTCAACACGAATAATTTCATTACCTTCGTCATTAAAAAAAACGATGCTGGGTGCATAAAAAATATTAAGTGATCGCGCCCATTCTTTAGCGGTTGTTTTGATGCCTTTTGGTGTGATCACTTCGGTGTCTGCCCACATATTAAGTTGTATAACATTCATCTGTTCGATTTCCTGAATGCTTAATTCTTTTGAAAGTGGTGCGCTATGTAACAGGTCACAGGCATGGCAGTTTCCCTGTTCAAAAAATACCGCAGTTGGTTTGTTATTTCCGCGTAATGTGGTGAGATCATAAAGTGGCTCAAGAAAAAAATCACGTTCGGTTAAACCGCCTAACAGAAAGAACTCGCCAGGAGTGGCGCGGGCAAAATACTCGGAAAACGTCTCTTTTTTATAGAAATCTTCAGCAACATATTGTAATGCAGCACGAAATTTATAAGGGGGGTAAAATCCCCGTAAACGAAACACCGGTGTGCCTTCACCATTGTAAAAAACCAGTGATGGGGTAAAGTTGGCTTTGTAGCGGATGGACAGTTCACGTTCTGTATGGGTGGTTCCATCAGTATCGATAATATCGTCTATGCCCCAGATGTCGAAAGCAATCAGATCGTAGTATGTTTGCAGGTAATTTTTAATATCAATGTCAGACAGGCTTGTTTTAAAAAACTGTTCACAATAAGCACAGCGTTTTTGCCCAAAATAAGTGATGATGCCTTTTTTGCCAGCTGCCTTTGCGTCGCTAAGGTCGTCCCGCAGATCGCCCAGTGACAGTTTAAACCAGTCGGGATAAACCAGCTCTTCTTCTAGCTGTGAGTCATCAAATGTGATGCTGGCATCAATAGTCGCTGAGGTTGATAAGTTTGTAGCGTAGACTGTATAAGGTAATAATAACAGTAAGAAGAGAGCGGACAATTTTTTATACATTTTTTTCCTGTTATTTAAATTAAAACCAGATTTTTATTATATGACACACAACAAAAAATACAATGATATCCATGAATAGTACTAATAGCGTTTTAATGTTAATGGGAAAACAGTGTGCCTATTGCGGCCCCATGATGAAAATACTGACAGAACTGATGAAAGCGGGTGAGCTTGCAGAATGTCGTATTGTTAATATTGAAGATAACCCTGAGCTTGCCAGGCAGCTTGGTGTGCGCAGCGTGCCCTGGTTGCAGATAGGGCCTTTTGAATTGTTGGGTTCTCGGTCCAGGCAGGAGATCTCCACATGGTTACAGCGAGCATCAAGTTTTGAGGGTTTAACAGAGTATCTTGATGAGGTACTGGCAGAGGGCAATATTAGTTATGCCAATAAATTAATTCAGCGCTATCCACAGGCACTGGAAAATGTCATAACATTGATGACCGACCCGGAGGCTAAAATAAACGTGAGGTTGGGGGTGGGTGTGATCATTGAAGAAATGGCAGAATCAGAAGCCTTCAAAGCGGTTATTCCACGTTTGATTGATTATTTATCCAGCAAAGATGCGCGTATTCGTGGTGATGCCTGTCATTATCTTTCACTGACCAAAGACCGTAGTGCAATTCCTTTTATCGAAAAACTATTGACCGATGAAAGTGAAGAGGTAAGGGAAATAGTGCAGGATAGTCTTGATGATTTGTTAGCCTGAATTATTGTAACGGCTCAGGTGGTTAGTCTGTAGGGGTTTACCCAGCACATAAATCTATGTGCATCTAATGGATTAATGTGCTTATGACATTTATGTGCTGGGTTTAGGTGTAAAGGCGCAACCCCTAATAGACTAAACACCTATAGACTAAGCAAGCTAAATAATGACGAATTATTTTAACCACTCAACAAGATAATAAATATGATGTTTATTCCTGGTTTAAAACATGATTATACTGATTTAAAGCCTGAGACTATACTGGCAGCAGTAGAATCCTTAGGTTATGAAACCAGTGGTCGCCAACTGGCGTTAAACAGCTACGAAAACCGTGTTTATCGTTGTGAGCTGGAACAGGGTGGTGCGGTTATTGTTAAATTCTACCGCCCGGATCGGTGGAGTGATAGCGCCATAGGTGAAGAGCATCAATTTGCACAACAGTTGCTGGAACAGGAGATTCCCGTTGTTGCGCCGATAATAAAGGATAACGTGTCATTGTTTGAACATGCAGGTTATCGTTTTTCAATTTACCCTTTGCGCGGTGGTCGCTGGCCCGACCTGGAATCGCGTGATGATTTAAACTGGATGGGGCGTTTCATCGCGCGCATACATAACGTGGGACGGGCATCATTATTTGAACACCGTCATAAAATTGAAATACACAGAATGGGCAATGAGCCGGCAGCCTGGTTGCTGTCGAATGGTTTTATCCCGGGTTATCTGGAGCCGGCATACCAGACCCTGGCCGATGATTTAATAAAAGCAATACAATCTGCTTTTGATCGTTGTGGCAGTTACCAAAGTATCCGCCTGCATGGTGACTGCCATCGCAGTAACGTGTTATGGACCGATGACGGCCCGCACTTTGTTGATCTGGATGACTGCTGTAACGGGCCGGCAATACAGGATTTGTGGATGCTGTTGTCAGGTGAGCGTCAGGAAATGACCGAGCAGTTATGTGATTTGCTGGAAGGTTACGAAGAGTTCGCCAGTCTTGATTTGAATGAATTAAATTTAATCGAAGCCCTGCGTAGTTTACGTATGATGCATTATGCAGCGTGGCTGGCAAGGCGCTGGGGCGATTCGGCGTTTCCTCTGGCTTTTCCGTGGTTTAATACTAATCAGTATTGGGAACAGCATGTGCTGGAATTGCGTGAACAGTTGTCGCGGTTGCATGAGCCTGTACTGGTTGTGTGAGGCTTAAAGAAATACTATTCCGTCCTTTGGTTCGTAAACGCCACATCCATGTGCCACTGCTCCGCAAATGCACGCTAATAAACGCAAATAAAAACTTTTAAATTTTAAAACATTTGCGTTTATTAGCGTGCATTTGCGGAAAAATAATCTTTCCATCTTGCAGGTTTTAAACTATGAAAATAAGCATCATTAGCGGCAGTCACCGTAACCCGTCACAAAGTGAAAAAGTGGCGCGACATATTGAAAAAACACTGGCTAATGAATTTGAAGATATTGATCCCTGGCTTTATGCCCTGGCCGACAATCCGTTGCCTTTATGGGACCAGACGCTGTGGGAAAATAATGCAGACTGGGACCAACGGCTGGCACCGATTAAACAGCAATTAATTGAAAGCGATGCTTTTGTCATTGTTTCGCCAGAGTGGCATGGACAGGTGCCAGCGGGATTAAAAAATTTCTTTTTGTTATTTGGTCGCTTTGAATTAGGTCACAAACCGGCATTAATAGTTACCGTATCGTCTGCGGATGGCGGCGCGTATCCGGTTGCTGAATTGCGTATGAGCAGTTATAAAAATAATCGCCTGTGTTATATACCGGAGCAGGTGATTTTACGTAATGTAGAAAAAGTACTGAACGAGAAAGCGGAAGATAATGATGCCGATGCGGACAGTTATTTTAAAGAACGTATAACATGGGCATTAGGTATCTTACGTGGTTATGCAGTGGCGTTAAAAACCATGCGTGTGTCAACGGAAATTCACCGTGATAAGTTTGGCAACGGGATGTAGAGTTGTGTTTTAAGTTATATGTTTTAAGTTAAAAGTTGTAAAACTTAAAACTGTACTTGTGCGCCAATATTTAAGATTAGACCTTGTGGCACGGTTCTGCCATCAACTTTAATTGTCTGTGTGCATGATAAATACTCGGTAAAAGTGATATTCATCTTATATTTGCAAATTGATAATCCAGAAATACCCCGATAAACAGTACCAAACCAAACCAGTTGTTATTTAAAAACGCCTTAAAACATAATTCACGTTCTCTGTCTTTTATTAAATATTGTTGGTAAACAGCAAACATCGCAGCTGCGGTTACGCCTAAATAATAAAATCCGCTCAACTCTGCCCGGTGACCAATCAATAATAAATTCAAAATCAGTAAGACCTGTATTAATCCGATAATCAACTTATCCTGATTACCAAATAAAATAGCTGTCGATTTAACACCGATCTTGATGTCATCATCATAATCCACCATAGCATACATGGTGTCATAAGAGGTAGCCCATAAAATGGTGGCAAGAAAAATTAACCATGTGACAGTGGTCACTTCGTTTGCCTGGGCAGCATACGCCATTGGTGCTGCCCAGCCAAAAGCAGCGCCTAAATGTACCTGCGGCAAATAATGGTAGCGTTTCATAAACGGGTAGCTGACAGCCAGTAACACACCGACCAGCGACATGACGATGGTCAAGGTGTTCATCAATAACACCAGCATAAAAGCCAGCAGGCTGAGTGAGGCAAAAACTAATAAGGTTTCTTTTTTTGTGATTTTTCCGCTGGCAAGCGGGCGCTGAGCCGTGCGTTTTACTTTGCCGTCTATTTTGCGGTCAGCGTAATCGTTGATCGCGCAGCCCGCAGAGCGCATTAAGATCACGCCCATAACAAAAACAAATAATACTAATGGGTCTGGCCAACCTTCAGCAGCAATCCATAAGGCAATGAGTGTTGGCCATAACAATAAAAGAATGCCAATGGGTTTGTCTAACCGTATTAGTTGTGCGTAGAGGCCGGCTTTTTTGCGTAGCTTGCTTTGTTTGAATAAAGCGATTTGTTGTTTAATTGATGTTGTTGACTGCCTGAGATTTATTGGTGATTTTTGAACCCTGTGTTCCAGTGAGTCAAGCAAAGGATGCATGGCGAGATAATCAATAAATGCATTTGCTTGTTTAACAATAAATTTAAACAATAATAAAAAGGGCCTGAAGACGCATTTTAACTGGTCTAACAGGACAGTAAATAATTCTTTTATAAATGCGCTGATCTGCTGCCAGAAACCTGTTGTTCTTTGCAGTGCTGGTGAGGTGCGTTGCGGCTTTGTTGGTGGTTTAGTCATCAGCGTGATTTTACCTGATTACGATGTGTTTGACTGCTCACTCCAGGCTGCCATGTTAAATCAGTTGTAGGGTGGGCACGTTTTTTGTGCCCACAAATTAACCGGCGACAGCTTATATGTGGGCAAAAAAGCATGCCCACCCTACGAGTCTAAATCAATGCTATAGTTTTCATGTTATCTGCTAATAAATATGAGTAAGAAAAATGCGAAATATACGTTCTTTTGAAAACTATCATCCGCAAATTGATGACACAGCGTTTATAGATGAAAGCGCGGTAGTAACCGGTAACGTAGTTATTGGTGAAGACAGTTCTATCTGGCCCTGCTGTTCTGTTCGCGGCGATATCCACTCAATAACCATCGGCAAGCGAACCAATATTCAGGATGGTTGTATTTTACATGTGACCCATGACAGTGACTATGCGCCGGGTGGTTTTAAGCTAACTGTGGGTGATGATGTGACTGTGGGTCATAATGTGATTTTGCATGCCTGTACGGTTGAGGACTTGTGTTTGATCGGCATGGGTTCGGTGGTGCTGGATGGTTCTGTTGTGCAGTCGGGAGCAATGGTTGGTGCAGGCAGCCTGGTGCCGCCAAATAAGGTGCTTGAAGGGGGTTATATGTGGCTTGGCAGCCCGGTAAAAAGAGTGCGTGAGTTAACGGATAAAGAAAAAAACTTTCTGCAATATTCAGCAAAGCAATATGTGGAGCTTAAAAATCGCCATTTTGGTTTATAATGCTGAATCACAAATCCAACAGGAATTCTACATGAGCAAAGAAAACGACCGGGCATTACGCTTTTACCATGAAGTTTTAGGACTTGAGCGACTGCATTATGGTTTATGGGCAGATCAGGAGTTAACGCTTGCTAATTTGAAGTGCGCCCAGCAAGACTTTGAAAATAACATTATCAACAGTATTCCTGATGGTGTTAGCAAGGTACTTGATGTTGGTTGCGGCACCGGAATCATGGTGGAAAATCTGATAAAAAAAGATTATAAAGCAGAGGGTCTGTCGCCTGATATCAACCAGAAAAAAGTATTTGAGCAAAATCATGGCACTAACTTACAGACGCGCTTTCATCATAGTGGTTTTGAGAATTTTGAAGCGACTGAGTTATTCGACTGTATTCTTATGTCCGAGTCTTCGCAATACATCAAACTAAAGCAACTTTTTAAAGTGGCAAAAAAATCACTGAACCCCAAAGGCTATGTTATTGTTTGTGACTATTTCCTGCGTAATAATGCCAGCGGTCCGATGGCTAAAAGTGGACACAGCTACGATGCTTTTCTGCAACAGGCAAAGGCAGATGGTTTTACTTTGTTAAAGCAGGAAAACATTACGCAGGCGACGGCGAAAACACTGGATTTGGCTAAAAACCTTGTTGAAAGAGGCAGAGTTGGTCTACAGATAGCAACTGAGCGTTTTATTGAAAAGAGACCCAGGCTTACTCGTTTCATCAAATGGTTATTTAAAAAGAAAATAGACAAAATGCAAAATAACATACAGTTGCTGGATTCATCTGAATTCATCAATAACAAGGTTTATTGTCTACTGATTTTTCAGCGTGATTGATTAGATAACAAGCTACGAATGTGTTTAATCACCGGTTTTGTTTCGGGTTTAATATTCCGCCACAGGTAAAAAGATTCGGCAGCCTGCTCAACCAGCATACCCAAACCATCAAATACGTTTGTTGCGCCGTTGTTGGTTGACCATTGCATAAACGGTGTTGCCTGAGCGGCATACATCATGTCATAGCTACAACTGTTTTTTCTGAATATTGAATCAGGCAATGCGGGTAAATCACCTTTTAAGCTTGCTGAGGTACCATTGATGACAACATCAAAACTGGCATCATTAACTTGATCCAGTCCACAACCCTTTATATTGCCCAAATCGGAAAAATCGTTGGCAAGTTGTATTGCTTTTTGTCTGGTACGATTGGTTATTAACAGTGACGCTGGTTGTTGTTGCAAAAAAGCTTCCAGCACACCACGAACCGCACCACCTGCGCCGACAATTAAAATATCTTTATTTTTTATCTGGATGTTGTGATTTTGTACCAGGTCGCGAACCAGTCCAGTGCCGTCTGTGGTATCACCGTATAATTCACCATCTGCTTTAACAACTAAAGTATTCACCGCGCCAGCATGTTGGGCGCGATCACTGCGTTGGCTGGCACAGGCCCAGGCATCTTCTTTAAACGGTACGGTAATGTTTAAACCTTTGCCATTATTTTGAATAAAGCTTTTAATGGCCTGATCAAATTGTCCGATCTCAACCAGCTCAGCCGTATAAATCAGCGACTGTCTGGTTTGCTCGGCAAACAGGGTATGGATTTGTGGTGATTTGCTGTGTTTTATCGGGTTGCCAAAAACAGCGTAACGATCTATATCAACGGTCATTTGTCTTTTAACCACTGTGCCACGGTTTTGGCATAATAGGTCAAAATGCCATCGGCACCAGCACGTTTAAAACCCAGTAGACTTTCCAGCACAGTGGCTTTTTCATCCAGCCAGCCATTTTGTGCAGCGGCTTTTAACATGGCGTATTCGCCGCTGACCTGATAAACATAAGTGGGAATAGCAAACTCGTCTTTTACCCGGCGCACAATATCCAGATAGGGCATGCCGGGTTTTACCATAAACATGTCTGCGCCTTCTTTAATGTCGAGTTCAACTTCGCGCAGCGCTTCATCTGAGTTGGCCGGATCCATCTGGTAGCTGTACTTATTACCAGTGCCGAGATTTTTTGCCGAACCCACCGCATCGCGAAACGGGCCATAAAAACTGGATGCATATTTTGCTGAATAAGCCAGGATGCGAGTGTGAATAAAACCGTTGTCTTCCAGTGCTTTTCGTATTGCGCCAATGCGTCCATCCATCATATCTGATGGCGCAACCACATCAGCCCCCGCCTGTGCATGGGATAGCGCCTGTTTAACCAGTACCTCAACAGTTTCGTCATTTAAAACATAGCCGTTGTCATCAATCAAACCATCCTGGCCGTGACTGGTAAACGGGTCGAGTGCGACATCGGTAATAACGCCTAGCTCGGGCAGGGCTTTTTTTAGTTCACTTATGGCAGTTTGCGCCAGACCGTCAGGGTTATAGGCCTCAGCGGCATCATCTGATTTTTTGCTTTCAGAGACTACAGGAAACAGCGCGATGGCAGGAATGCCCAGTGCAAAACATTGTCTGGCTTCTTCAAGTAGCAGGTCAACAGTGACTCGCTCCACACCGGGCATGGAGGTAACCGCTTCGCGTTTGTTGCTGCCTTCAATAACAAACATCGGGTAAATAAGGTCATCGACGGATAGTTTGTTTTCACGCATCAAACGACGTGAAAAATCGCAACGGCGCATGCGGCGCAGTCGGGTTGCTGAAAAGTTGCCGGTTCTGGACACGGTTTGCTCCACAAAATTAAAATCAAGGTGGAGCATATTGTAACAGACCACGCTATAGTGGTATAAAAGGGTAAATACTTGCAGGTACAATAATGATGAAGATGACAAAGCGCCTGGTTTTATTGGTATTAATATTCTCGTTCTCGAATGTTTTTGCCGATAAAGAAAATAAAGCCGTGTATATTCAACAAGTCGATAAGCCGTTGTCCATGGTTTATGACAGAGTGTACAAAAGCCTGGAGGATGCTCGATTTTTTGTGGTTTTTGAACCGAACATGGGCGCTAACCTGGCGCGGTTTTCAAAAAAGTGGGGTGATGAGTATAACCAGAACAATCTCAGCGAAATTCGCAGCATGGTGTTCTGTAATGGCTGGTACGCGAATAAAGTCAGTAATCTGGATCCGAATATGCTGGGTTTTTGCCCGTTACATATCACCCTTATCGAGCGAGAAGGGAAAACCACGGTGCTGTTTAATCGTCCTGGTATTATCGCGCAAAACAGTCCGGCTAAGGAACTTCTGCTAAATATTGAGGCTGAGGTCATTGCTGCGATTAAGTTAGGTGTGCAATAAGTGGTGGTTTTTGTATTATAACGACCTGTTTGCCGTTCGTATGAGCGATTTATAAAGAGTCACACTGGGAAGCCGTATGCCTGATAATACCGCAAAGCAACAAATTCTTGTTATAGAAGAATCGCCTACATTGCGATATATGCTTGGTAAAACATTGCAAAAACAGGGTTATGAGCTTATCAGCGCAGATGGTTTTACTTCTGCTATTAATTCATTGCAATCTAGCAGGCAGCAACTGCACGCCATTTTAGTGGGCTGGCCAAACTACGAGCATTTCGACGAATCCAAACACCTGTTGGTCATCCTTGACCGCGAACCATAGAGTGAGATACCAGTAATCTTATTGTCCAATGACGCAGAACTTGAGCTGCTTAACTGGATGAGTACCCGTAAAAAAACCGCATTAGTACCCTGGGAAAATTATCAGGAAGTCGCATCGTTGTTAGATTCAATGTTAAATCCGGAATCTCAGGAGCCGGTTATAGAGCAGCGAAAAACCGATTACAATGAATCAAAGATTACCATTCTACTGGTTGATGATTCAAAAAGCAGCCGTGTTTATTATCAGCGATTGCTGCAACGTAACTACTATGAGGTAATTACTGCCAGCTCTGTTGATGAAGCTTATGGCATTGCTTGCGATCAAAAAATAGATATTGCGATAGTCGATTATTTTATGCCAGAGCACAATGGTTATGTGTTGTGCCAAAAGCTGCGCGATGATCCGCGCACGGCAGAAATACGTACAGCGGTTATTACCGGTACTTATCTGGACTCGGTGATACGCACCTGTTTGCAAGCGGGTGCCATTGAATGTATGTTCAAAAATGAACCTGAAGAATTGTTTCTTGCACGCCTGTCTGGTATGCGGCGATTTATTGAAGTGCAACGCTCTATTGAGAAACAGCGTGAAAGTCTTGCTGCGATTTTAGAATCTGTTGGCGAAGGCGTTTACGGTGTTGATAATGCTGGCCGCGTTATCTTCATGAGCCCGGCCGCATTAAAAGTATTAGGTTTGGGTCATACCAAATCGTTGCTTGGTGCAAATGCCTTTGATGCCTTCCATATAAACAAGCAGGATATGGGGCGTGATTTATTAAAAGAGGCGTATTATTCAGGTCAGTCATTGCAAGGTTGGGAAACCGGGTTTCGTCATCAAAGTGGTAAAGAAATCCCGGTTGATTGTACCTTGCATCCGCTGACCGTTGACGGCAAAAAAGAAGGTTCGGTTATTGCTTTTCGTGATATATCTGAACGCAAGATGATGGAAGAGAAGCTGCGTTGGCAAGCCACACATGACCATCTCACTGGTCTGTATAATCGTCATTATTTTGAAAGTTATCTGGAAAAAGAAATTAATAATGTAAAACGCACTGGCATTATGAGTGCCGTGGTTTATCTTGACCTTGATCGTTTCAAATATGTCAATGACACGGCCGGGCATGAAGTTGGTGACCAGCTACTTATGGATATAAGCCGGGAAGTAAACAAAGGTTTGCGTCGGCATGATATTGTGGCGCGAATCGGCGGTGATGAGTTTGCGCTTGTTTTGAAAAACGTCGATGAAAGTATAGCGGTTAGTATTGCTGATGAAATAAGAATGTCACTGTCTAACTTGCGCGTACAACATGAAGATAAAACATACCATGTCAATGCCAGTTTTGGTGTGGCGTTAATGGATGTGCCAGACATTACCGCAGGTGATGTGATGGTCAATGCTGATATTGCCTGTCATGCTTCAAAGCGCCTCGGTAGAAATCAAACGCATTTGTATGAAAGAAGCAGTGATGAACGTAATGCCATGGGCAGTGAGCTTGGCTGGTCTGCACGTATTAAAGAAGCCTTAGAAAAAAACAAATTTGTGCTGCATTATCAACCTATCATGGACATGAGGGATGTTGATCTAACGAATTTGCCGGCGCAGGACGGCATATTATGGCAGCGGCATCTGGATGATGTTGATAAAATTTATAGTTATGAAGTACTGGTGCGGATGATTGATGCGGATGGTGGATTACACTACCCCGACAGTTTTATTCCGACTGCCGAACGATTTAATCTGATGCCGGACATCGATCTGTGGGTGCTGGAAAACGCTCTGCAGAATATCGTTGCTACGGGTGCGTTAAGTAAAAAAATGCGTTTATCCATTAATCTATCAGGTAATACGGTTGATAGTGATAAATCACTGGAAAAAATAAAATCCTTGATTGAGCAGTATGATATTAATCCGCGGATATTAACATTTGAAGTAACAGAAACCTGTGCTATTGCAAATATTGAGGAGGCGAAAGATTTTATTAGTGAGTTACGACAACTCGGTTGTCGTTTCTCGCTTGATGATTTTGGTACGGGTTATTGCTCATTTTCACAACTGAAAAATTTGCCAACAGATTATGTAAAAATTGATGGTTAGTTTGTCAGGAGCATGGCGAGAGGAGCAACAGACAGAGCTATCGTCACCGCGATGAATGATGTTGCTCATTCACTGGGTCGTTAGAGCGTCAAGTTTAATCTTGATGCATCTTGCAGGGTGGAAGGCCCTGTCG
>CAYQXD010000036.1:0-22095 GCA_964421315.1 uncultured Thiotrichaceae bacterium
TTTACCGCGTGGCTCATATTCAATAGTAACAATATTTTCACCCCGACCTTTTTTAACTTTGATGTGTTCTGCTTTAATCGAATAGACACTGTTTATACTTAGGCGTTTAACTACTAACCCCTTTAAACCTTTAGTTGATGTATCTCTTGCTATAATATCATCAGGTAACTCAGCCATAATTTTTTTAACTGTTGCATCGGTTATATAAACGGGGATCACATTCATCGCAATCACTGCCTGAAACAATAAAAATACAATAACCACAACCCAGCTAATCATGGTCAGGCCTCTTTGCTTATGAATACTCATGGGTTTCCTCATAGAAAACGTTACTTGTTTAGTCTTTAGTTTTTAGTCTTACAACTTATGACTTACGACTTAACTGTTATTTAATCATGTCACCAATACGTTTAAGATGCCAATCATCACTAAAGTGCATCCAGATCATAAATGCCTTGCCTAATATATTGGTTTTTGGCACTGGCCCCCAGACACGACTATCGTTGCTGTTGTCACGATTATCACCCATTACAAAATACATGTCTTCCGGTACTATATATTCACCCTGCAGGTTATTCGGTCTGGCCGGCATGAGCAGTATTGCGTGTTCAGCACCAGGTAATTTTTCAGTATATTCATTTGCCGATGCTTGCCCCGGACCTTTATATTGACCCACAAAATCTCTTACTACTGGCTTGCTATTAACATACAAAACTTTATTGTAATACGCTATGTGATCGCCCGGCAAACCGACAACACGCTTTATATAATCCAGATGAGGATCACGCGGATAACGAAAAACAACAACATCACCTCTTTCCGGGGGTGAAAATTCTATAATCGTTTTATTAATTACCGGCACTCTTATCCCGTAAGAAAATTTATTAACCAGAATAAAGTCACCTATATATAATGATGGCAACATCGAACCCGATGGAATTCTAAACGGTTCAACAACAAAGCCTCGTAGTAAAAAGACAATCAACAAAACCGGGAAAAATGATTTTGAGTATTCAACAATTATCGGCTCTTTAGCTTTGCGGCTAATTTCAACGCCCTGATGAGTTTGTGTTGAGGCTTGTGCTTGCTCATTATATTTAGGCTCATTACGCTTAGGCGCAAAAAACCATTTATCAATCAACCAGATTGTTCCAGTAAAAACTACCGCAACAAATAAATAAAAAGAAAAATCAAAAATCATAATAAATTACAGTGAATAGTGAATAGTGAATAGTGAATAGTGAATAGTGTGACTATAATGAATCTATGTGTTTTTGTAGTTTTTTTGTTTTTAACTATAAACTATTCACTATTAACTGCCTTTTAGTGGTCTACTTTCAACACCGCCAAAAAAGCTTCCTGCGGTATTTCAACTTTACCAAACTGCTTCATGCGTTTTTTACCTTTTTTCTGTTTTTCCAGCAATTTACGCTTACGTGACACGTCACCGCCATAACATTTTGCGGTTACATTTTTACGCAGTGCTTTTACCGTACTGCGAGCGATAATATTTCGGCCAATCGCTGCCTGAATCGCAATATCAAACATTTGCCGTGGAATGAGTTCACGCATTTTGTCTACCACGTCACGTCCGCGTCTAAGGCTTGTCTCACGGTGCGCGATAATAGACAGCGCATCAACCCGCTCATTATTAATAAGAATATCTACCTTAACCAGATCCGCATCCTGAAAACGATCAAATTCGTAGTCAAATGAGGCATAACCGCGACTCACTGATTTTAAACGATCAAAGAAATCCAGTACCACTTCACTTAACGGCATGTCATAAGTGAGTGAAACCTGCTTACCCATATACTGCATATTTAATTGCACACCACGTTTTTCAATACACAGGGTTATCACGTTACCCACATATTCCTGTGGTACCAGAATATTGGTTTTAATGATGGGTTCACGCAGTTCTTCAATAAAATTCACTTCTGGTAAATCAGCCGGGTTGTGAATTTCAAACACCTCGCCCCTGGTATTTAATACCTCATAGACCACGGTAGGTGCAGTGGTAATCAGGTTTAAATCATATTCTCGCTCCAGTCGCTCCTGGACAATTTCCATGTGTAACATGCCAAGAAAACCAATGCGAAAACCGAGACCTAATGCTGTTGAGTTTTCCGGCTCAAACTGTAATGATGCATCGTTTAGAGTGAGCTTTTCCAGCGAATCTCGAAAATCATTATAATCATCCGAACTGACAGGGAACATACCGGCAAAAACACGCGGTTGCACTTCCTTAAAACCTTCCAGGGCTTCAGTCGCCGGGTTATCAGCCATGGTGATGGTATCACCCACTTTTGCAGAGTCAATTTCCTTCAGGCTGGCAATAATGTAACCCACCTGGCCGGCCGATAATGAAGTTCGGTCTTCACGTTTAGGGGTAAAAACACCCACCTTGTCCACCAGATAACTACGCTGTGTTGACATCACGGTCATTTTTTTACGCGGTGAGATACTGCCCTGCATAACCCGAACCAGTACGATAACACCAACATAAGGGTCAAACCAGGAATCAATAATTAATGCCTGTAATGGTGCATCGAGATCACCTAGTGGCGGTGGAATTTCCGCCACGATCTGCTCCAGTAATTCATGAATGCCCTGGCCGGTTTTGGCGCTGATATGCAAGGCATGACTGGCATCAATACCAATCACTTCTTCAATTTCTTCACACACACGTTCCGGCTCGGCTGCCGGCAGGTCAATTTTGTTTAATACCGGAACCACTTCCAGACCTTGCTCAATGGCGGTATAACAGTTGGCAACGCTTTGCGCTTCGACCCCCTGTGAGGCATCAACAATCAGCAGCGCACCTTCACAGGCCGCTAATGAGCGTGAAACCTCGTAGGAAAAATCCACATGACCCGGGGTATCAATAAAATTCAACTGGTAGGTTTGACCATCGTCAGCCGTGTAATTTAAGGTCACACTCTGCGCCTTGATGGTAATGCCACGCTCGCGTTCCAGATCCATTGAATCGAGTACCTGGGCTGACATTTCCCGGTCACTAAGACCATCACAGGACTGGATCAGACGATCTGCCAGTGTCGATTTACCGTGGTCAATATGTGCAATTATGGAAAAGTTACGAATGTTTTTCATTAAATTATAAAGGTGGGGTGAATAACTTAAGATTTATCGGCCAGCGTTAGCAGCGATGGCTTTATGTAAAATTTCTGCATCAAGAAAATAATGACACACAATTTTTTCATTTAACAACAAGACTGGAACCTTACTGCCATATAGCTGCTCCAGCGCAGGTTCATTATTAATATATTGGCGCTTCACAACAATGCCGTATTTAATAATAAACGGTCTTAATTCATCTTCCATGGCATCGCAAAGATGACAGTTGCTGCGTGAATAAAGCGTGAATTCCAACGGTACGTACACTCAATAAATGTGAAGTTAAACCTTTCTGATTGACTCGAACTCGAATGTTTCAAACAGATATGTTCATGGATGAACGGTATCTTGCAAGGAGCCAGGAAGGCGGTGCATAAAAAACCGGCAACGCCGGTACCTTCCACTTTTACAATGTCAATGCTCATCATCCAGACAAGACAGCTAACCCGTTAACAATCTCAGAGTTTACCATGATTGATGATTTTTCTCAGGACTACTGGCGCAAACCGCTGAACACTGTGTTGTCGATTAAAATACCATTTGGATATTAACGAACCCAAAATCAGACCCATAATGGAAGTAGCGGCAATCATCAAATCACGGTATTGGCTAACGGCACCTAAAAAGTAATCTGCCAGTAAGGCAAAAAACAGCATAGCCGCAACTGGCAAAGCATACATCATCACTGAACCTTTAAGCAGCGCATCCTCGTTAATACCAACTATAACCGTATCGCCTACTTTTGCATTGATGTTATTTTCAGCCTGAAAATGAGTAAACTTTCGACCCACAACTTTCGCTAACAGTGAGGTGCCGCAGCCTTTACTCACCGAACAGCTACCGCATGATGACTGCGTCTGCGCCTGCAGAAACAGCCGATTTCCTTTTATTTCAATAACTTGAGCCTGCTCTTCAATCATAATACTTCTATCATATAACTTCATATCATAACACTATGTTAACTTCTATGGCAGTGCCGTTGACTGCGCCATTGATTCAACCGTTTTGATCGGCACCTCACCCACTGCAGTAACAAAATAATCGCCCACAGAAAGACCAAATGCGTTCACTGCACCCATTGACGCAGCACCCTGCAAATGTTTTTTTAAACCCTGATTTTTTTCAATAAAAATGGAAACTGAAGCCAGGCCATCAGAGAACACCAGGTGCAATAAATCCGGAGGCGAGGTTTTTGATATGGCTGTTTCTGAGGAGAAGGTAGAAGAATTGCCTGAAGAATTAGCTGGCGAATCATTACTAGCAGCCACTAACGGTTGTGAATAACGCATGGTACTTTGCGTTAACATAAAACCATCTGGTAGAGCGTTGACCACCCAATGCTGTTGACTACTTTGCATTACATCAACGACAGGTTCATCCAGTACCTGTTGCCGGTATTGTGCAAATTGCTCCAGGTCAAAAGGAGGTGCAGGCGCATCGTCAAGATAATCCAGTGATACAAACATCATTTGCTCAATCACTTTTTTTTCTTTATCGTCGTCTTCAACAACTAAATCACAACGTAATAACATACCGGTATCTTTATCAATCCAATAGCGATAACCATAGCGGTATTGATCTTTAGGCAAAAGCTCAACCACCAGGGTTTGGCGATTTGCAATACGGTCATCACTTAATCGATTTAATGAATAAAACAGTTCGAGTTGCTCAATATTTTTTGGCAACTGCAGATGTAATGAACGTGTTTTACCTGTGTGGCGTATGGTGATTAATTCCTGATCTGGAAAAACGGTAATAACCCGATTGTTATACCTGAGAACTTTTTTGGGTTCACCATTAAGCATCTCAATGCTTTCCCAGGCACTATTCTCATTAACACCGTGGGTAACGCGCAAAGTTGAAAGGTTATCAGACTTTCTGAGAATAAACGTACCCTGATAGCTCTGGTTACGATCAGCATCCGACATGCGTTTTAACATGTCAAATAAATCCGTGGCGAAGCTATTACTACTTAATAGAAATAGAAGTACTCCTCCCTTAATCAGGTTAGCTGTGGTGAAGCTACCAACCTGATTATTAAACTGTGGTGACATAATATTTTCTGGATGGACTTACTGCTTCGAGTCGAAACTAACCGCTCTTACATAAGGCAGCCGACCCTGTAGCGCATCCTGTGTAGCAAATTCCAGATGTTGATTAACTAAACGATGATCGATATCCGTTGCCTTGTTGTTCATTACTTCATCAACTATCATTTTATCCATTACCGCATTTTCATCTACAGCAACTCTTACCACAGGCTGTTGGTCAATATTTACAGCAACCGGTACCTGTGATTCTGTTTCCTGCCCGGATAAAGTAACAACCATAACAACGGCCACTGTCGCGGCTACAGCCATGCCTGCAACTGGCCGCAACCAGGCAGATATATCAAAGAGACCCCGTTTGTCTGATATAGACTCCGTTTTTATTGGGGTAACTTTGTCAAAAATATTTTCATTCACCAGCGCCTCACGCACCGCCTGACTAACATCAACAAAAGATGAATCACTCACCTCTCCACGCAGGGCATCACCCATCATTTGATAACGCTGTGCTATTTTCGCATCATCAGATTCAGCGGACGTCGATAATGACATCAGCTCATCGCGATGCATATCGTTGTCCAGAAAAGCTGAGATTTTCTCTTTACGTTTATTCATGACTGTAACCATATCTAAAGATTAATATTATTGTATGCTAGTATGAAACCTGATAGCTGTCGTCATCAAGTATCGGTGCCAGTTTGCTGTCAATGGCTTCACGAGCTCGAAATATTCGTGACCTCACAGTGCCAATCGGGCAATCCATAACCGCAGCAATATCCTCGTAACTTAGACCTTCAATTTCCCGTAAAGTTATCGCTTCACGTAAATCTGAAGGCAAATCTCCCATCGCCCGATGAATGGTAGTTTCAAGCTCAGAAGCCAGCGCTTCACGTTCAGGCGATGCAAATTCTTTTAGCCATTCACTGGCACCATAATCTTCTGCATCCTGCACATCAATACTGTTTGTCGGACTTTTGCGTGATTGCGCAACCAGATGATTTTTTGCAGTATTGATCGCAATGCGATACAACCATGTGTAAAACGCACTTTCACCCCGAAAATTTGGCAGAGCACGATATGCTTTAATAAAAGCTTCCTGCACCACATCCGGCACATCTGACTGATTTCTTAAAAACCGTGAAACCAGCTTGGATAAACGTAACTGGTATTTCAATACCAGCAAATCAAATGCTTTTTTATCTCCCTGCTGCACACGCATAACCAGCGCATGGTCTATCTCACGTTCACTCATTGAAATATCTCTTTTCGGCAACGGCTACTCTACAAGCACTAATGTGCAATTTCTCGCCCTGGAGCAGTAGCGCACAGATGCGTTGTTCACGAACCAAAGGATGAAAAAAATCGCACCATCGCCATTGCTCCTTGCAAAAATTCGCACATCCATGGAGATAAATGAGTGAAGGGTCACTTTGCATGCTGTGACAGACAATTACCATCATAGTTCCTTGTACTCTATTAATATGATAATCACGGATGCAGTTGGTCTGTCAGTGTTCAGGGCAAGGCATGTCTCGCCGCGAATGGCCTTAGTCCTTCGCAAGAGGCATAACGCAGCCCTGGACACTGACAGATCAACCCTTCGGGCATCGCTGTGGTGTTCCAACACTGCGTTACAGTACTTGACAAGGGCGATAACCATTGCCTGCGTACTGTGCCTTGTGATGAAACACCACAGCGATGCTGCATTCGTAATTATCATATTAATAGAGTACTAGTTTTATAAGTTTTTGTATTTTGTATAATTAACATGCAAACTTACCTCATTTCATCTAAATCTTAAAGCTCGATTATCAATATAATATAAATATGTCACACACACATAAATTTGATGCACTAATTATAGGGGGTGGCGCTGCCGGCTTAAGCCTGGCACTACGCATAGCTGACCAGTGTAGTGTCGCCATCATTACCAAAGGTCCCAGCAAAGATGGCTGCACCTATTTTGCTCAGGGTGGACTGTCTGCAGTACTGAGCGTTGATGATTCCTTTGCCTCACATATTGAAGACACTTTTAAGGTGGGCGGTACTTTATCCAAAAAAGAAACCATTAAATTTACCGTTGAGCATGGTCCGGAAAATATTCGCTGGATGCAGGAACTGGGCGTTCCCTTTAGTGACGAAATGGGTAGCGATATGAGTAGCGACATGAGTAGTGAAGCATTTAACTCAGGTCAACGTGAATTACATTTAACCCGTGAAGGCGGACATACTCATCGCCGTGTTGTACATGCCGCAGATGCCACTGGCAAAGCCATAAGTGATACGCTGGAAAATCATGCCCGCCAGCATGACAACATCACTTTTTATGAGCACCATATTGCGGTTGATTTAATTACTACAGAAAAACAAAGGCGTGATAACGCTGCCCATGCCAACATCGACAATGCCTGCATTGGTGCTTATGTGCTTAATAAAAACAGCAAACACGTTGAAACTTTTCAGGCGCGTTTTGTGGTACTTGCCACCGGTGGTGCCAGTAAAGTTTATCTTTATACCAGCAACCCTGATGGCTCCACTGGTGATGGCATTGCCATGGCGTGGCGTGCCGGTTGTAGCATTAGCAACATGGAATTCAACCAGTTTCACCCGACCTGCCTGTATCATCCCGAAGCAAAATCATTCCTTATCAGCGAAGCCGTTCGTGGTGAAGGCGGCAAGTTATTACTGCCTGACGGAAAACGGTTCATGCATAAATTTGATGACCGTGGCGAACTGGCTCCACGTGATATTGTGGCGCGTGCCATCGACCATGAAATGAAACGATTAGGTGCGCCCTGTATTTATCTGGATATCAGCCACCGCTCCCCGGCTTTTATCGCGTCACATTTCCCAACGATTCACCAACGCTGCTTGCAATATGGTATCGACATAACAAAAGAACCCATTCCTGTGGTACCCGCAGCCCACTATACATGCGGTGGTGTCAATACTGATTTACACGGCGCTACCGACATTAATAATTTATATGCTATCGGCGAAACTGCACACACAGGTCTACACGGTTCTAATCGTTTGGCGAGCAATTCATTACTGGAATGTCTGGTGTTTGCACAGGCCACCGCCAAACATATTTTATCGCTGATAAACAAACCCTACCAATACCAGAAAATTTCAAACTGGGATGAAAGCCGGGTGACCGACTCGGATGAAGAGGTAGTGATTTCACATAACTGGGACGAGCTGCGCCGTTTTATGTGGGACTATGTCGGCATCGTCAGAACCAATAAACGCCTCGAACGCGCCATGCATCGCGCTAGCTTGTTGCAACAGGAAATTGACGAATATTACAGTCATTTTAGAATCAGCAGTGACTTAATTGAGCTGCGTAATTTAACGCTGGTGGCCCAATTAATTATCCGCAGCGCAATGTTACGCAAAGAAAGCCGTGGCTTGCATTTTTCACTGGATTACCCGGTTGCTGATGAATCGTCTACTGCCAAAGACACGGTATTAAAACCGCAGCATAAATCCAATGCTGAAAAAATAAAAACCCCTGAATTCAAGTAATAAGTGCATAAACGGAAAAGTTGTAAGTTTTATGTTGTATGTTTTAAGTTAAAATAACAGAAGCTTACAACTTATAACTTACGACTTATGACTTAAAACTGATCTTCCCCATGTCACAAACAAAATACTTAATCGAACCCGATGAACTCGAAGCATTACGCGGCGTTGATAACATCGTTATTATTGATCTATGCAAAGCCAAACAATACGCACAGGCACATATACCAGATGCCCATTTTGTTCATTATGGCGACATCATAAAAAACGATAAACCTGTTATGGGTTTATTACCAGACAATGAAAACTTTTCTGCCTTACTATCCAGCTTAGGAATCACAAAAAAATCACTGATTGTTGCTTATGACGATGAAGGCGGTGGTTGTGCTGCACGTTTTGTCTGGACATTACATGTCTTTGGCCACATAACCGCCGTAATACTCAACGGCGGTTTACATAGCTGGGCAAATGAAGGCCATCAATTAAGCAACACAACACCAGACAAACCTGAAGTCAGCGGTTACAGCCTGTGCAAGACATATCACCACACTGCGACACGCGCATTTATCCAGACGCACCTGGATGATGACAATGTGGTTTTTCTTGATGCACGCTCGAAGGCAGAATATAACGGCACAAAAAAATTTGCTGAGAAAGCCGGTCGCATTCCAGGTGCCATTCACTATGAATGGACCCAATCAATGAACCAGAATAATAACCTGCGTCGCCTGCCCACCGAGGATATCCAGCAACGGCTTGATGCCCTTGGCATTAGCAAAGACAAAGAAGTAGTGTGCTACTGCCAGTCACATCACCGCTCAGCCTATTCCTGGCTGGTATTAAAATCGCTGGGTTATGAGAATGTTTCAGGTTATCCCGGCTCATGGTCTGAGTGGGGCAATCATCCTGATACACCGGTTGAAATATAGTTGTTACAAGTTATAAATTTCTGTGTAAGCGGTTAAGTAAAGAATCCACGCGAAGAGCGGGTGGTTTTGAGTTTTCCTCTAAAAGGGGATAAGAATGCCTTGCCCACCCCTCTGATGAAGCAAGCGGTTAGCTGCCCCTGTATTCCTACTATAATCTTCATAATATCCACGACCTAAGGACGTGGGAAGGTTCGTAGGCTCTAGCCTGATGAATTATTAAGCCTGTTCATGTATTCTTATCTCGTTACCACGCAGTGCGTGGTAACGAGATAAATTAATGGAGGCGGCAATATGAGCTGGCCTTCTCAGAGGGCTGCTTTTTAAACACCCTTATAGGGTGAAACTAAAACCACGTTCTAGGAACATGGATATTTACTTCTAAATAGCGTCCTGGAATCAACGCTTACCTTGCAGAAGATTAAAGGCTGCTCTCCCCTTCCAGACTGTAACGTTTAATTTTACGCCACAGGGTCGACTTGTTGATACCAAGTATACTAGCTGCCATGGCACGATCACCCTTGCATTCACTTAGCGTCTTGCGAATAAAATAGGCTTCTATATCATCAAGGCTTTGTGGTGACATATAGTCCAGTGCTTTGCCAAAAGCAGCTTTCTCGCCCATCAGGTTTTGTGGTAGAACGTCCATCGAAATTTTATCACCAACGCTCATAATAATCATGCGCTGCACAATATTTTCCAGTTCACGCACATTACCTGGCCAGTCATACCGCAACAGCACACCCAGCACATCAGTCATAATTTCACAAGCCGGCTTATTCAGCCTGACACAGTGTTTATTCAAAAAATAATGTGTCAGTAAGGGAATATCATCTCGACGCTCCCGTAAAGGTGGTACGTCGATTTCCATCACCATTAACCGGTAATACAAATCTTCACGGAACTCACCTTTTTGAATGAGATCGGCGATGTTTCTGTTGCTTGCGGTAATTACCCTGATATCAACTTCTATCGGTGTAGTATTACCCATAGGATAAAAGCTGCCATCCTGAAGTACGCGCAATAATTTTGCCTGTAGCGCTAATGATGCATTGTTGATTTCATCGAGAAACAATGTGCCATTATTAGCTTCTTCAAGAAGACCTGCCTTGTTGCGTTCCGCGCCAGTAAAGGCACCTTTTCGATAACCGAACAATTCGCTTTCGATAAGGTTCTCAGGAATAGCTGCACAATTGATGGCGACAAAATTCATCTCATTCCTATTGCTTTGCTGGTGAACCTGACGTGCTACCAATTCCTTTCCACAACCGCTTTCACCGGTTATCAGTACACTGCAGTCATGAGCTGATGCCACATCAATAAGCTTATTTACTTTTTCCATGGCCTGAGACAGGCCAATGAGATTGCCTGTTTCAGACAATTGTCGCCGACATTCTCTGAGTTTCTGATTTTCGTTGCTCAGGAGGTAATGTTGTAGTGCCCGCTCGACGGTGCATAACAGCTCCACGGTATCGAAGGGTTTGCGCAGATAATCAAATGAACCCTGTTTAAGCGCTTCCAAAGCTGTTTCCACAGTTGCATGCCCGGTTACCATCACCACCTGTATGGTCGAATCCAGTGCTGTCGCAAAATGCAATAAATCCAGACCGCTGGCTCCCGGCATTTTAAGATCGGTAACCACAACCGACACCGGTGTTTTTGCCATGTAATCCATGGCAAGATGCGCATTCTCCACGCTGACTGTGTCAAACGCCATGGATGATCCCGACAATACCTTGACAATCAGCTCACGCATGCTGCAGTCATCCTCAGCAATCAACACAACGGGTTTATGATTTTCGGCGCTTGCCAGCCCGGCTTTTTCAAGATTATCCTGATTCATATTGTATCTCTGTGCAAATCAATAAACGGAAGGCCGATGATAAAACGTGCGCCATCAACATATTCCGCATCATATTTAATAAAGGCACCACGTTTTGACAGCAAAGCCTGTGAAATTGATAGCCCCAATCCACTACCTGCACCTACATCCTTGGTAGTAAAAAAAGGATCAAAGATATTGCGTCGTATTTCCGTGGGTACACCGGGTCCATTGTCTTCAACGCAGATATATACATAGTGACTATCTTCCAGCCAGCTGCGCAGGGTAACGAATGGTGAGTCAATGCCATCCAGACACTGTATAGCGTTGGTGATAAGATTGCTTAATACGATTTCAAGCTGACCACAATTACCTTCTACTGGTGGCAAATCCGGTTGTAATTCCATTTTGATGCCAATGCCGTAGCGCTGCATGCGACACTTCAGAAAGGTATCTGAAATATTCACCAGCAATTGATTGATATCACAGGTTTTACCATCACATATTTCCTGACTGGCAAAATTCAACAGGTCGTTAATGATTTTTGAGCAGCGCCGGGTTTCATCTTCAACTATAGTAACGTACTCATTGGCTTTGCCCTGCTCAAGCAAATCTTTTTTGAGTAGCTGTGTATAGCCCAGTATGCTTCCAAGAGGTGTATTCAGCTCATGGGCGATACCGGCCGCCAGTTGTCCCATAGCAACAAGTTTTTCACGACTGGCCAGAGCTTCCTGTAACTCGCGATTTTCACTGAAATCGAGCAAAGTAATAATGGCTTCCATTTCATCTTCGCTCCTGCTAAGAAAAGCCAGATTCAGCGAGAACCAGCGCGGCTTTGATTTTATATCCAGTGTAATTTCCAAATTGCGTATTGGTTTTTTGTATAAAAAACTATCACGCAAGATATCACGATCCTTTTCCGTAAAATGGATAAGATCAAACAAGTTGATATCGATCAGTGTATCGTCAGCTTTGGCAAAGATTTCATTTGCCAGTTGATTAGCCATGTTGATGCTCAAATCATTAGATACAGTTAGTAACGCACTGGTCAGGCTTTGTAATATTGCATCGATTTTGTCGCGTTCTATGAGTACACGGCTCTGACACTCTTCAACAGTTTTAAAAGTGGAAGCCAGTCTAGTGTTGGTGATATTATAGTCATTCAGCAAAGTGCGCACAGAAGGTGGCAAAATGACCGGGATATTTACCGGCAATAACAGACCTTCACGGACATCAATAATACGTTTGCGCAGCTCCAACAGCGACCAACGGTAAAATATAAATATTACAACCAGCAGCGCCAGCACAGCGAAAATCAGATAGGAAAGTTGCAACGCTGTAAACATATTCGCATGGACATCTAGAAAAAGTTTTCATTCTGTAGTGAACACTGACGCAAACCAAACAGACAATACCCCGTCACATTAACACAGATGGCTTTCGACATGGCATATCATAGACATATAAGAGCTTTTCACATACATGAATAAAACCACTCAAAGTCTATTGAAACATATCAGACAAAAAAAAATAAAACGAGGTACTGTCCAGGACAATACCTCGCTCTATAGATAACACTAGTACTCCGTTCTGAACAATTGAGTCTTGCTGTGCTTAAAAAATTAGCTGTAATGAGGTGGTAAACTGCGTGTAGTCTTGAAGACTGGCATCGGCAGGGTCTTCCTCATCAAAGGTTATTGATGCAAATTCTGCTGTGATTCGTAATCTTTGTCCGTCAATATAATAATTAGCACCACCACCAGCCCAGGTTCGATCAAGATTAGTCGTTTCTAACGCATAATCTGAGTCTTCAAATCGAAAATACACCTGCAAACGACCTATGCCCACCTTGTTTGGGAACATATATGCACCCTTGGCATAAACCGCCTCCAGCTGTGTGTTCACAGGTAGTGTCGGATCAGGGTTTTTGTTGATGGCATTTTCTGTGTCATAATCAAAATAGGCAGCTGACAGTGTATAAACCCCAGTAGACGTGGGCTGCTCCCAAAACACATCTGCAGTGAAAGCGGTGTAGTCCACTATGTCGGTCTTACCCGAAAAGTCTGCATAAGCGACATTAGGTTGATAATCATAAGCAAGACCAATAGTAAATACCTGACTCGTACCCAGATAGCTACCGCGATAACCGTAGTCATATTCTGGATCAAGTGGACTCCAGTGTACACGGGCTGTATAACGCGGTGAATCTTTAGGCACATTATTAGCTTCACCTTCACGACCATCGGACAGCATGAAACGATACTGAAAAGCCGCATCCGCCAAATTTCCCCAAACGGCATAACCAGTATCACGTGTACCTCCAAACGGTGTATAGGCAATCGATTCTGCACGATCAATAGTCAGGGGTTCAAAACAGGCTTCAAGATTCTCACGGGAAAAGGTATTCTTGAACCGACCTGCAATGAAACGTACACTGTCACTGTAATCAAGTGTGAGGTATGCATCACGCCAAAATATTGGGCGGTCATGTACACCGTTACGACTATCGCCGCCGGCTTCAATCTGAGCATAATAACCAATCATATCGTTAAATTGCCCGGAAAAAGTCACACGATTACGGCGTAGAAATGTATCAAAGGAACTACCCGAATTAGTAGCGGAACTGAAACTACGAGCCTGTGACCATAATTGCACGGCATAATTGATATTCATGGTACCTTCGTCGCCAACTTGCAGTGAGATGCCTGCAGATGAAAAAGATGGTATTAGCACCGCCAGAATACCGCCAAGTAGCCAGTGTTTGCGCTGCACATTCTTCATGTTAGCTGAATATTTGCTTTTCATTTATTATTTCCCCCGCAGAGATATATAAGGCTTGCTCAACGTATCGAGGTCATCGCCTGCATGACAGGTTGAACAGGCTTGTTGAAGTTTGTCACGTGGATCGCTAATCATCCGGTTATGCGCCATTTTTTCTTTCATCAAACGCGGATTCCCCTTATGACAACCGGCACATGACTTATTGACCCTGGCGTGCTCACCATGCCAGGGTGCTTTTTTACTATCCATATCAGGAGCACCAGCACGCTTGCCATTGTGGCACTTGTAGCAGCTGGAGGAACCAATGCCACAAGCATTGGCCAGTGGTATGATGGAAGCAGAAATACTGTCATATGCCAGCGATAAGACTGCACTGCCCCAACCATCATATGCTGCCGTCTGTGCCGAAGATACACTACTGCGATCCTGGCTGATGACCAGCAGAGTCGTGCCCGTGATCAGCAAAGTAATAACCAGCAGTGCGCGACCAAAATACCGAATCATGCCTCGTAAAAATATACTAAATCTAGACATATTTCCTCTCTCCTGTTTTATTTATGTTTATAGTCTGCCCGCTACAAACTGCGACAGAATACTGAACCTGATCAATCGTAAAACCCTGTTCTATCGTAACTATGGGCTAAATTCCAGTTCGCACAATGTTTCAACCGGCCTGGTTTGTATTGCATATTATTGTTCCAAATCATTTGTTTTCGAGTATTGCTTTTTCCCATGCCGCCTGAATATCTGCTTCACTTAATCCCTCATTACACATACATACCGGACCGTTACGGTATTTAAGCCGGGGCCGCCTGGACTTTTTTTCCTTTTCTGCAAGCGCTTTACTTTCATCTTCATGATCCACCACGACTGCAGGTGATGCTTTGGCATCCTTGTCAGACTGTTCCGCCAGGCAGGGCATGCAGGGCAAAACCAGTAGCAGTATCAGGCGTGTCAATTGTTTAGAGATATTTGCCCAGGTCATGCGATGTTTACCGTAGCCAATTATTAACAAAAAACTAGCAGGATATGTGCCATGTTATTAATTGCATATAAAACAATGATTTACAATATTTTTGATCATTTGATTGATTGCATTCTATGGCCCGATGCAGTGCCAGTACTAATTTGCAATATTCCATAGCGGCACCGACTCCTGTAACTGCAACAAACGGTAACGTGTGGCCTGCGCTTCCTTTAGCGCCTTACGCAAAGTAGTCAGAGTCGCTACGGGTAGAGTGTCGACATATTGCAGGCTTTGTATAAAAGTACGCTCGTAATGCTCTCTGGGTATCACGTTCACCGCCAGTTCAATGTCCCAATAAACATCAGCCTCTTGCAGCGTTAGCGGTATCTGCAAGCGCCGGGTTTCACCAGCAGGAATACGGGTATCAAATTGCTCTTCGGTTAGCGCCACATTCACCTGCCAACCGATGACATAGCGGTGAAATATGCGCTCTTTAGCAGAATCCCTGTTACGCAGACGAAGTATCAGCTCCACCTTGGGTACCATGTAAGTAGGGAAATGGTGACCGGCGCCGATGTTATGTAGCACTACCTCAACATTCACAGCATTCGCCCCTGTTCGTTTTACCAGCAATTGTATATCCAGCGCCTGTCGCGTCATATCAACATCATGAATACCCAACCAAAGGTGCTGCCGATCCGGCATATGACAACCCTGACAATGTATACCCTGCTGTGCCTGCGGCGATTGTTGCCACTGGTTCCAGGTATCTACCTGTAATTTACCGTTGATCCTTGGCGGGTTATCCTTTTCATTATGTTGATGGCATGCGGCGCAGAAACGGCTATCCTGAAAAGCCGGGCTGACGGTAAAACCACCATGAGGTAAATCTTCAGGAATTGTTTGTTTTGCCGGTGGTCCAAAATATTGATGACGGCGCACATGACAAGCGGCACACACTAGTCCGGCATCGGCCAGATTTGGTGGTATCCAGTCGGGTATGGCTTTATCGGGTACATTAGGCCAGTTATGTTGCAGAGCCACCAAAGCCTTTTGCTCTGCCAGTGGCGCATGGCAACGTAAACACTTATTACCTGCCCTCTGTGACATAAGCTGTAACTGCCACTGGATTCCAGCCCCCATGGCGTGCGCATGCAAACTGGTTTTCCATTGCTTGTACTGATCAACATGACACCTGGCGCAAGCCTGTGTATCCAGTGATGCTTCCAGGGATGTGAAATTGACCGGGGGTTCGCCCTGAGGCGGCAGTACGGCTGACCAGTGTTTGCTGAGAAATTCACTGGTGTCATCAGTTTGCCCTGTTCCACTGCCGCTGCCATCATCACAGCCCGCCAGGATAAAAGCAAGACTACAGCACAGACACCTCAGCAGATAGATCGAAAACCTTGTAAACTCCCACATATAAAAAAAGTGCTCGCTGTTAAAAAAACCCACAGTCTCCCATGGGTTCAGGTTGCTTGCATTAATGCAAGTCTGTTACGACTTTATCAACCACCGCAGGGGTTGGGAGGCAACACACCGCCGCCGCCACTGCTTCCGCCACCGCCGACAACTATAAGAGTATCAGTAGTGCCATCATCCACTACAAAACCTTTATACGCCAAATCTTCATTGATAATAGCATTGGCAGATGCGGCATAGGCATTATTCACATTACGAGGAGCAATAGCAGTAACATCACCGTGCACACGGAACATACTGATGCTGGTCTTGTCAGTACGCCATGGCGAATCCCATGGCAGTATTGCATTGCCATCACTGGCAACCACATTGGACAAAGTATGCCATTCAACCATAGCGCCGTCATAAAACCGTGTCGGCAAGCCCATAATGACACCTGTGGCAATACCGGTAATCATGGCACGATAGGTGGTTTCACAGTAAGTATAAATGATGTCGCCACTCTGATAAGCATTGCCAGCACCGACACCCATCAAATCCGCACCCGCAAAACCAATACCAGCCATATCGCTATCCCCATCCAGATAAGACTGAATTTCCGCTTTGGACTTGTAGGTAAAACCTTCGCTGGTATTGAGCAGATTGGTAAATGTCAACATCAGGGCACCATTGGGATGACCCTGTCTCGACCCACCATTGCGGGAATCAGTATCATCATCCGGACTGTATTCATTTTTATTAGTGCCGGGGGTACCATTACCACGTGCATCCCAGATGAACACACCATCAGCTGTCAGATTCACATCCTGTGTTGGAAGGATAGCCAGCATGTCTTCCAGAGTGGCTTGTAGCACCATGTTAATTTGTGGAAGATCCTTAACACTGGCCGTGCCGTTCAACGGTGGAGTACTGGCAGTGGCACTAAAATCTGCCTGCACCAGATCAGTATTCGTGCCGATCCATTCGTTGCCGCCGTTTAGTACGGCCAGGTTCTGTTTATCCGTGCCCCAGTAACGGAACATATACCAGCAACGACCCATTTTCATAGAGTTGAAAGCACCAGCGGTGCCCTGAGCGCAGACAATCATATCCTTTGCCGGATCAACACCGTATTTAGCTAGAAAAGTGTCAACAGCGCGACCACTCAGAACCATGCTTCTTGTTTCCACAACACCGTTGGAACGGGTTTCTATCCACTCATTGGAACCAATATTATAGGTAGAAACATTTGTATTGCTGGCAATAAACTCATAACCGGCTTCACCAGTAGATGTCTGCAAAATCACCAGCTTGCCGGTAATGCCAGCCGGGCGATTGATTTCCCAGTTATCAATCCAGCGCTTGAGTGTATTACCCGTAACCAGACCATTAACATTATCGTCATAATTGTCTGCCGATTCCTGAGGAATGTCGGTAACCTTCGCTGCAGTAGGTGTAGTACCGGCAGATGCTCCCAGATCATTTTCGGTGCCACAACCGGTGACGACCAGCGTGATACTGGCCAGCAATAGCAGTATCGTGCCTTGCCTCTTCTTTAATAAGGTTTGTTTGAATTTAAACATTTAGCCTTCCTCCACAATATATAGTTTGCTACGGGTATCCCGCTGACAAGCGGTTTCAAATAGTCGGACATCAGTCATCAATAATAGGGAATGCAACTTGTGTGCCATATGCGATCTATTTCCTAATGCATTAGTTATCAATAAGTTACCGATACTCACTTAACATCCTTCAGGGTGTTTCCGGTTGCATAAGTGGCTGACAGTTCACTGCTACATCATTTTGCAATGTGAATGGTCAAAGCATTCAGCTAACAACCACTGGGGTGACCGCTGCCTCTACTGCATCGAGTACCTGAGCATAATTTTTTTCTATGACCAGCTCTTCAACTGGTATACCCATCCCCTGGCATGCCTCTTTTAACATCTGCCCCTTCATCTCATCTGCAGCAGTAGGGTATAGCAGTAATATCGTATTTTCAGCCGTCATAAGATGTACACCATATTTGCCTGTGAAATTGCCTTCGCCATGGCATGAGGTATGTCACCCGGATTGTCCAGTTGCGTTACTGGCACATCAGAAAACTCCAGTGCTTCCATTTGCTCACTGGCATCCGCTGAATCTTCAAGAATGCCGCACACCAATACACTGACTGCGTCATCAAGCAGGGTCAGTCCTGTTGCCATACGCAAGGCCTCAATCTTTTTTCTCTGAGCAATCACCAGAATATTTTTTGTGCCCATTTGCTCTCCTAAAGTACCAGTACCCGGTCGGAGTTTTTTACCAGCTCCGCATCCTGATACTGACCACCGATTATGATATTAGGCAGTGTATCTTGTACCTTGACAGCATCAATGTGATAGCGTTCCAGACTCATTTCACACAGTGCCACCCAGTGATCACCCTCGCAGAATCGTATGAAGCGAGGATCATCGAACAGCTTGACACCAGTATCAGTCAAAAAACAGCGCAGTTGCCAGCCACGCTCTGCCGCTGTTTCCAGCAGCCCCAACGCCTGCTCACCATGGTTTTCATTGGTCACTACAATACCCAGATTCATTATGAACCCTTGCGTATTTTCCAGGTGAATGAACCGTTATCGGCTTCTTTTTCAAACAGCTCATTACCCTCATTATCAAGCATCGCCTGAATAGATTCACCGGATGAGGGGTTATCAAATATAAGGGTCAGTTCATCACCATCGCACATTTTTTGCAAAGCTTTTTTGGTGTACATCTGCGGATGTGGGCAACTGTAGCCCCGCACATCCAGTTCGTATTTCCCATCGCTGGTCTGATCAAATTTTATGGCCATTGATTGTTATCTCCGTTGCTCGTTTAAGTTACATGTATTGCTACAAAAATGCACAGTCATCAACTTTTGATGTGCGCCATGTTATCCATAGGTTAAATGTTTTTACACCGACGTAACCTCCAGCAACCATGCCCAGCAGGAACAACCAGCCGCTGGGATCACCATTGGCTACCGTGGCGAAAAAGGCACCAATATTACAACCCATGGCAAGACGGGCACCTATTCCCATAAGTAAACCACCAACCAGAGCGAAGACAGCAGTCTCCATATTTGGCAGCTTCCATTTGAATTCCCGACGCAACAGAGCCAATATAGCCGCACCTAGAATAATACCGATGGACATCATACCAGGGGCATTAATCATGGGGTTAGGTATGCCGTTGTCCATACCAAAGAAGATATTGCTACGCATGTCCATGCCCATTGACTCCATCACCCATGCGCCCCATTGTGCTTCCTGTGTCGTGATATACCAGTAGCCAGGATCAAACACAGTGCCCTGAATAGACAATCCGGCAGTATGACCCATGTTGTCCAGTAACTCACCAAAATTGAATATGCCATGGCTCTCACGCAAAGCACCCGTTGCCCACACATGCAGGCCGGCGAATACTCCCAGGCCAATGCCGGCAATAGCGGTATTTTTTGATGAGATAATCATTGACCAGATACCTTGCAGGTGGTCTCTCATTTCAGGTTGTTCAATCTTTTGTTTACGCAGATAACCTTTACGGAAATAGAATTTATAGAGCAGTACCAGGATCACACAGGCAGGCAATATTGTTACCAACAGGGAATCGGTCAGAAAGTTTTTAACTATCGGTTGTGTGATATTCAACATGCCGGCCAGTGTGGCAGCTTCCAGATCCCAGATATAACCAGCGGTGAACAAATCAAACCAGCCCTGATCCACGCTCAGCTCTTCCGGCATTCCCTTGTCCAGTGCCGATACCGACCATGAGGCCGGCGCCAGTTTGTTAGACCAGTCGCCAAGATTCACAAAATAAGCCTGGGAAAATGAAATGGACAAAAGCACCAGAGCCGACCCCATATTGCCCTCACCTGTCTTGTACAGGGAGCCGGAGGCGCAGCCACCGGTAAAGATGATGCCAAAGCCAAAAATAAGGCCGCCTATAATTATGTGCCAGCCCAGGGGATGCGGATGGAAGGTACCAAAACCGCTCACATTGACCACGGCGGCAACCAGTGAATAGAGACACAGGGCAATCATCACCCCAACCGCCATACGTGACACACCCACAGCAAATAAATCCCGAACTGCCGATGCCATACAAAAACGGCCATATTGCAGAAACATGCCATAGATCAGGCCGAACCAGACATAAACCAGCAGATAAAGCCAACGCATATCATTTGACAATGCCCAGGCAGAACAAATCGCCACCAGCCCCATTATTGTGATCACATGACGATTGTGCCTCTGTACGAACCAGCCCATAAGCTTATTACCTGTATCCATATCTAACGCAGTAACCGCTGTGGACTCTTGTTTCTTCATAACTACCTCATCCTCACAATATCTAATCAGTTACATCCAGCCACATGCCTCATACTAGTCATTCTTACGGATGTAAATACGCCAGCCTTCATCGGTATGCAGTGTCGCCAAATGCTGACTGTACAACACCATAACCAGTGCCGGTACAGTTTCAATGGCTGTGGGATTATCCGTAATCAATTCCAGCACCTCCCCCTTTTTCATTGTTGCCAGCATATTCATGGCTGCCATCTGTGGTCGTGGGCAGGCGGTATCCAGGCAATCAACGGAATAGGTTACTCGCACAACCTCGCCATCTGGTAATTCCACCGTATGCAGTTCCCTGCTTATGGAAATCACCTCTTTACGCAGAAGCCAGGCCCACCATGTTGTAAACTGCTGCTTCATTGCCTTACCCCAGCCATCTCGACCAGTAGCCACCTGACTTCAAATTTAGAATGCAGAATTTGTGCCATATTCTCCCCCTCCATAAAAAACATATAGTTATTTAATATTTGCAACTTGTGATAGAAAATAAAATGCAATCCATTACCCACAATACTACTTCGATTGTATTTTGCAATGCTAACTTGTGAGCTGTTTTCAGTCAGCTAGTGCCCCCTATATTCGCATCATAAACCAGTGAGCGAACCAGTTGTGCAGATTGAAGAAAGGCCATAATTAGATGAGATCAATCAATCAATCAATTAATTTATTTACCACCCCAAAAACACCACTTCTTTATCTCTGGGTAACGCCGGAAAAACTCTCTCACTGAAATACTTTTGATAACCTGCATAACATCACCTGGCGACACCTTTGGCACACCATCAACTACCATATAAAGGGCACCTCTATTAATTGCTTGTGCCCCCTGGCTTTAAGCCCAGCTCAGAATCAAGGCGTGCTTTTGAAGCCATGCTTATTGCATGTCGAAAAAGCGCAACGCAGAGTCTGGACCAGGCTTAAAGCCCCACAGGGCGCGGCCTGAAGCATGCATCTGCGGCGTTATGAGCCTTGAAAATGGAATAACCATTTTGCTGTGGCTCATGCCTTGCTGCTGCATGCTTCAGGTCACGCAGGGGGCGCAATCAATTAATAAGGCTATGTCACCGTTAAGTGTTGAAAATCACCCATTGCTGAATTTAATAGCA
>CAYQXD010000037.1:0-3177 GCA_964421315.1 uncultured Thiotrichaceae bacterium
ACAGAAAGTGCTTTATTTTCTCCTGACCTGGAAAGAGCAAAGCTAAACTCTGCCGAATATGATACCAGCAGCATTGAGCCTGGAAAACTTCAGACTGAAGCAAAGCGGTTACGCACACATTACCAGCTGGGTCTGCTGGATTTTATTAAAAATAAAAAACAACGTGCTGGTTTGCAACGTATCAAGGCAGTATTAAATGCGCTTGAAAAAGTATCCAGCAATGATGAAGTTCGTCGTATCTGGATGGTTGTGGGTGCACTTGCTGAAGGTTTGTTGAAACAGGGCATTGATAGCAATTTAAGCATCAAAATGCTTTTAGCTGAGGTTGATCGGCAGCTAAAAACCATCATTGATAAGGGTGAAGAAAGCTATTCCAGGCAGTACTCAAAAGAGCTTGTTAAAAATGCTCTCTATTATGTGGGGCTTTGCACAGTAGACAGTAAATTAATTACTGAGGTCAAAGAAGCCTATCATTTATCTGACTTAATTCCTCAGCAAACAGATGGCTCCGCTGCTATAGGCGGTTTAAATGCCGATCTTTTTGATACAGTATCAAAAGGTATTACAGAAGACATTATGAAGGTTAAAGATGTTCTGGAACTGTTTATGCAAAGCAATGAGCGACACGTTGAGCAACTTGTGCCTGTTGCTGAACAGTTAGGGAAAATTGCTGATACATACGGTATGCTGGGTATGGGTGCTACACGTCAGTCATTAATGGAACAGCGTGCGGTGCTGGAAAGTATCGCCAAAGGTGATAGCGAAATCAGTGACCCGATTGTGCTGGACATTGCTTCAGAACTATTAAGCGCGGAAGCAGAGCTTAAAGATTATATCGATTCGCGATCTGGTTTTGTTGATATGAACCCTGATAAACAAGAACAGTCGGTTCCTGCATCAGAGTATCGCCAGGTAGTGCGTACGGTTGTGGCTGAAGCCTTGAAAAATTTCAGTGAAGCCAAGGAAGCCGTTTTGTCTTATATCTCTGGCATTGGTGATAAAGAACAACTGGATATTGTTTTAAATCGTCTGGAAGAAGTTCGTGGTGTTTCGATGATGCTGCCATTAGAGCGTGTGGAATCCCAAATTGAAAAATTACAGAACTTTATACGTGTTGCCTTATTTAATAACAATCATCAGGTAAATGATAATGAGCAGGATACTGTTGCAGACGTAGTTACTTCGATTGAATATTTCTTTGAAGCCTTGTCAGAAGGTAGGCCGGGTGTTGAGCGGGGTTTAAATGCTGGTGATAAAGCTGCTCGTAAACTTGAAGAGATAACAGAGTCTTATAGACTGCGAGAACAGGAAGATACCTCCTTAGTCAGAGACGGGGTTTCAGGAGATGTTACACATGAGTTAATTGCAGTAGAGCCAGAGTCAGAAGAAATCGAAGCAGTAGAAACATGGGCAGTTGAATTAGAATCTGCTCAGCCAGAGCATGTGCTGCTAGAGCAGGATGAATTTGATACGGTGGCAGACACAGCGGCCGCAGTGCCACAAACTATTGAGCTGCAGGATATCACTAAATATTCGATTCTTGCTGATGATGCCGATGAAGAAATTGTAGAAATATTTATTGAGGAAGCGGTAGAAATTTTAGGCGAGTTACATGAGTACCTGCCGCAATGGAGACTAAACAAGGACGATGAAGAGGCGCCGGCAGTCATACGTCGTGGTTTTCATACATTAAAAGGTAGCGGCCGACTATTGGGCGCTGAGATGATAGGTGAGTTTTCATGGAAGTTTGAAAACATGATCAATCACTTCATAGATAAAAAAATCACGGTAAGCGAGTCTTTTTTTCATGTGCTAGATGAAGCGCTTGCTGTCCTGCCGCAGTTAATCGAACAGCTACAGGGAAACCGTGAGCCCATTGACAAGCTGGCTCAGTTGATGTCATTAGCAGATTCTCTGACCGAAGCTCATGGTGCTTCGACTAAAACAGTCGATGAAAGTGGCGTTGAAGATGCTGGTGTTGATGATTATATCGACGGTTATTCCGATGAAAATAGTGAAGACAAAAAAATACACCTTGTTGATGAAATCACCATTGAAGATGATGTAGATATTGTAGGCGATAGTAGTGAGATGGATGACTTCGATGATGAAGTCGAAGTGGTTGATTTTTCTGGCCAGGATGTTTCTGAACTGGAACTTGATATCAACAGCGATGACGGCAGCGTTGTCTTGCAGGGAATCGAAGAAAGCTCGCGCGAACTTGCAGATGATGACTCTATTGCAGACGATCTTGAGCCAGAAAACGAAAATGTAATAGGCATAGGTTTAATCGATGTCGACAGTTCACTTGTAAAAAGCCAGTTGGTAGGTAAAGAAACAGATAGTAGTGAAGCGTTAATTGAGTCGACTACGCCATCTTCTCCATCCTTTGGTTCGTTAACGGTACCTCCATGTACCACTGCTGATGCTGACCAGGAATTTGAAATAATAATTGATGAAGATATTGTAAGTGTAACGGAAGACGCACTTGATATCGATCCGATGTTATTAAAAATTTATTATGATGAAAGTCAGGGTTATGTCGAAACAATCAGGCAATTAATCCATGAAAGTGAATCAGAAAACCAGCTGTTAAAAGCAGATAAAAACTTATTACGTGTTTTCCATACATTGTACGGAAGTGCGCGCACGGCTGAAGTGGAATCCATTGCAGAATTAAGTGGAGCCGCCGAAAAATATGTAAAAGTACGTCATGAAAGTGCAGAAAAAAATATTCCCGATGATGTGATTATTGTTTTTAAGGAGATTGAACAGGCAATTAGTGGCATGTTATCCACAGTTGAAGAAGGTCAGTTACCCGCCAGTAATAAAGCCTTACAGGACAAAATACATAAAATTGTTCAACAGGAAATACAGGCGCAGCTACAGCAGTCATTACAGGATGGTCTAACTCAAGATACTCTTACTACGGCAGCGTTGATAGAAGCGAGTGCAACAGAATCGAAGGCAATAGAGCAGCGTAAAACTGAAGTGATTTCGGATGAAGACGATCTGTCTGAAGACAAGGTTTTCACTATTGTTGATGAGTCGAAGGCTGGTTCTGGCGATGAGGCAGCCATTGATGTTGTCGATTTGTTGCCAGTCGAAGTTAGTGATGATCTTGAAGATGCGAGTGAAGATGCGAGTGAAGATGCGAGTGAAGATGCGAGTGAAGAT
>CAYQXD010000037.1:3277-21723 GCA_964421315.1 uncultured Thiotrichaceae bacterium
TGAAGATGCGAGTGAAGATGCGAGTGAAGATGCGAGTGAAGATGCGAGTGAAGATGCGAGTGAAGATAAAAGCAGCAGCATCAGCGTCAGCGCAGCAGGTAGTCAGAGTGCAGAAATGTCTTACGGTGATATTGATGATGAGCTTATCAATATTTTCCTGGAAGAAGCAGAAGAGTTACTGGAAAACTGTGAGTACGCATTAAACGAAATTAAAAGAAACAAAACAATAGGCGCAGCAAATTCCATGCAGCGTATACAGCAACTACAGCGAAATATGCACACCTTGAAAGGCGGTGCGCGTATGGCTGATTTAGCCCCTGTTGGTGATTTAACACATAACCTCGAATCGCTGGTGGTTATGGTTAGTAACGAAAAAGTTAAAACAGATAAAATCTTGTTTGACTTGTTGCAGGAATCGCTGGATGTTTTGACATATATGCTGGCGAAGGTTAAAAAACGGCAGCCACTGTCATCGGCAATTGAGCTGAATGCTCGCATTGAAAAATTAATGCGAGGTGAAATTGAAGAAAAACGGGCAGTTGAGCGATTTGATATTGAGTTGAGTGAGTTAGAGTCAGAAGATGATGAAGAACTTGAAAATATTGATATTTCTCTGCTGTTACCTAATACTGGGTTATCTAACACTGGATTGACTGGTGTTAGCGATAGAGAGGCTGACGATAGAGGCGCTATTGATGACATAAAAACCAGTGAACCTTCACCGGTAGCCGACGAGACAGCGAATAAATCGTCAGGAACAAGCAGTGATGCTACGAATAGTAAGGAAACGATAAGTAAAAAACAAAAATCAGTGCAGCGCCCGCATTGGGGTGAGCGTGCCAGCGATGTCAATTTCAAGGACTCACAAGAGCAGGTACGCGTTCGCTCAGATTTATTAAACAATCTGGTTGACTATGCTGGTGAAGTCAATATTTACCATGCACGCATGGGTAAACAGATTGCAGATTTTGGTTTTAACCTTTCAGAACTGACGCAAACGGTTGTACGCTTAAAAGAGCAGTTAAGAAAGCTTGAAATTGAAACAGAAATCCAAATTCGTTCAGGTTATGAAAAGGAGTCGGGCAACTATGATGACGATTTTGATCCGCTGGAAATGGATCAATACTCAACCTTGCAGCAACTGACCAGAAGTCTAAGTGAAACGGCATCAGATGTTGATAGTATTAACGGCATTTTAATGGATATTACCCGTGATTCTGAAACACTACTGCGGCAGGAAACACGAGTAAGTACCGATTTGCAGGAAGGCTTGATGCGAACCAGGATGGTACGTTTTGGTGGTCTATCCTCACGCTTACGCAGAATTGTCAGGCAGATAGCAAGAGAATTAGGCAAGGAAGTTGAGGTTGACATTATTGGTGAAAACAGCGAGGTTGATCGTACCGTGCTGGATCGAATTATTGCACCAATGGAACATATATTACGTAATGCCGTGGCGCATGGTATTGAAAAACCTGAAGTGCGTAAGGCAGTGGGAAAAAATGAAACAGGGAAAATTATAATAAAAGTCGATCGTCAGGGTGTCGATATTGTCATCAATATAAAAGACGATGGTACGGGTATCAATGCTAACAAGGTTCGCGAGCATGCGATTAAACAGGGTTTGATAACAGTGGGAACAAAACTGTCTGACCATGATGCATTGCAATTTATTTTACAGTCCGGCTTTAGTACTGCTGAGGAAGTCACGCAGGTTTCCGGTCGCGGAGTTGGCCTGGATGTTGTTGATAGTGAAATCAAACAACTGGGCGGTGTACTTGATATTGATACCGTACAGGGTAAGGGGGTTGAGTTTACTATTCGCCTACCATTAACGCTGGCGATTAATCAGGCGCTACTGGTAAGAGTCGGCGAAGATGTGTTTGCTGTGCCACTGGCAAGCATTGAAGGTGTGGTGCGCATGACCGGATATGAGCTGCAACATTTTTATGACAGCCATAATAGTCTTTATGAATTTAATGGTGTTGAATTTGAATTAAAACACCTGGGTGGTTTATTAACAGGGCATCAGCAAGACTATTCTAAACAACTGCAATTGTTCCCGGTTTTACTTGTACGTGTAGGCGATCAACACTTTGCCTTACATGTAGATGACATGTTAGGCAGACGTGAAATTGTGGTAAAACCTGTCGGTATGCAAATTGGTGCGGTACGTGGTATTGCTGGTGCCACTATTCTTGCCGATGGTCGCGTGGTACTTATTCTGGAAATGTCAGCTCTGATTGCAGCCGAAAGTCTGTTTAAACCTCATATGCCTGTAGAGGTCGTAGCTGAACCTGTTGTCGATACCAGAAAAACAATTATGGTTGTAGATGATTCAATTACTATTCGCAAGATTACAGAGCGTATGCTTAAACGCTATGGTATCGATGTTGTGCTTGCAAAAGATGGCGTTGATGCAACCAGTAAGTTGCAGGATAATATTCCAGACCTGATGTTACTGGATATTGAAATGCCGCGCATGGATGGTTTTGAGGTGGCAAACTTTGTGCGAAATGATTCGCGCTTGAAAGACATTCCAATTATTATGATTACCTCAAGAACGGGTGCCAAGCATAAAGAAAAAGCAATGAAAATTGGCGTAAATCAATATTTAGGCAAGCCATTCCAGGAAGACGATTTATTAAGTAACATTAATGAAATTTTACATACCGCTTATTAAAGACAATGGTGAATTAAGAATTGTGAATTGTGAATTAAGAATTAAAAACAAAAAGGTGTTGGTCAGCTGGTATTTTATTATTAGCGTTTTTGATTTGTTCATTAACCATTCTAAATTCTCCATTATCCATTAACTTCATTGTTTTTAGAGAGAATAATCAATGAACGACAATACACAAATTAAATGCGTCATTTTTACTCTTCGCAAGGAGAATGTGATTATCCCTAACGCTTTAGTTGCTGAAATAATTTCCGTAAAAGAAGTTAGCGAAGGTGAAAATACACCAGAGTGGTATCTAGGTAAGATGAGCTGGCGTGGCGAGGATGTGCCATTATTATCTTTTGAAGTCGCGGCTGGTGATGGAGCTTATAAAGTAAATTTGAATACACAGGCAGTTGTACTTTATGCGGTAGGTATGGATTCCGATAATATTGAAAGTCCTTATTTGGGCCTGGTGATGTCTGGGGTGCCCCATGTCAGCTATTTTACACGTGATCAGTTTACCAGCGATGGTGAAGACCAGGGAGATCATCCTATGATTGCGCAGAGAGTGCGCATTAATGGTGCCAGGGCCAGTATCCTGGATGTTGATGCCATGGTTAGCATGGTTCAGGAATTGGCGGCCTGACAGTCAAAAACTAATATTTCCATCCCTGGGAGGCTGTCCGAGAATAGAAAGCCTACTGCGAGAGTCCAATGTGCTGAAGATTAACGACTTTATCTTATTTTTTTGGAATATATAAATCCGTAATCGTGCCTTCTGCCATTTCTGCGGCAAAATTAAATGTTTCGGACAAGGTTGGATGTGGGTGTATGGTAAGTGCGATGTCTTCTATGTCAGCACCCATTTCCAATGCCAGTACGGCCTCACTGATGAGTTCGCCGGCATTGGTGCCGACTATGCCTGTGCCAATGATTCTGTTGGTGTTTTTATCAAACAGTACTTTGGTGAGTCCTTCGTTGCGCCCGATACTTAGCGAGCGACCACTGGCTGCCCACGGGAATACGCCTTTGCTGTATTCTATGCCGTCTGCTTTTGCCTGTTCTTCAGTTAAACCCATCCAGGCAATTTCAGGATCGGTATAAGCGACTGAAGGAATGGTTTTAGCATCGAAATAGGATTTCATGCCACAGATGACTTCGGCGGCGGTTTTGGCTTCGTGGGTGGCTTTGTGTGCCAGCATCGGTTGACCGACCACGTCACCAATAGCAAAGATGTGGTTTATGTTAGTGCGCTGTTGTTTGTCTACGGTGATGAAACCGCGTTCATCAACAGCAACGCCGGCTTTGTCGGCATCTATCAGTTTGCCATTGGGGCTGCGACCGACAGCTAACAATACCCGGTCAAAGGTATCGTGCCCAGGTACGTTTTTGCCTTCAAAAGAGACTTTTAAGCCTTTTTTCAGGGGACCAATGGCAGTCACTTTGGCGTTTAACCAGATGTTTTCGTAACGACCTTTCACGCGTTTCATTAACGGTCGCACCAGGTCGGTATCGCAGCCTGGAATCAAATTGGGTGAGAGTTCAACAACGGAGACTTTGCTGCCCAGGGCATCATATACGGTGGCCATTTCCAGGCCGATGATACCGCCGCCGATGACCAGCAGGCGTTTTGGAATATCGACCAGTTCCAGTGCGCCGGTTGAATCCATCAATCGTGCATCGTCATAAGGCAAGCCGGGAATTTTAAATACCGATGAACCCGCCGCGATAATGGCATGGTCAAAAGAAATGCTGGTAACACCGTTTTTTCCAGTGACATCTAGAGCCACTTCGACAGTATGGGCAGAAGTGAACTTGCCGTAACCGGTAACGATTTGTACTTTGCGTTGTTTGGCTAAACCTGCCAGCCCGCCGGTTAACTGTTTGATGACTTTATTTTTAAACCCTGCCAATTTTTTAATGTCGATTTTGGGTTTGCCGAAATCAATGCCGTGCTCGGTCATTTCAGCGGCTTCATTAATAATTTGTGCGGTGTGTAATAAGGCTTTTGACGGAATGCAGCCTACGTTTAAACAGACGCCGCCTATGTTATCGAATTTTTCGACAAGGATCACTTTTTTACCCAGGTCGGCAGCACGAAAAGCAGCGGTGTAACCGCCGGGGCCTGAGCCAAGAACCAGTACTTCGGCGTGAAGATCAGTGTCACCTGACGGCGCAGTTTGTGCTGTAGGCGCTGCAGATGTTTCTTTATTGTCTGTGGCGCTGTTATCTATAGAGTTGCTGTCTGGTTTGTTATTGTTATCAGTAGCAGAATCGCTACCATCGGCTACTATATCGGTGCTTACTTCCAGTTTTAAAATCAGGCTACCCTGAGCGACTGTGTCATTAACACTGACTAAAACGTCTTTGACGATACCAGCTGAAGGTGAAGGAATTTCAATGGTGGCTTTATCCGATTCCAGCGTGATAAGTGGGTCTTCTTCTGCAATCACATCACCGGCTTTGACCAGCACTTCAATGATGTCTACATCAGTGAAGTCGCCAATATCAGGCACTTCTACATTTACAATTTTGCTCATAGGTACACCTCTTTATAATTACTAATTACTAATTACGAATTTTCTTTGGTGCTGATGTTTTGTTGCCAGCATATTAATACGTAAATGCAGAACAAAATAACAAATACAAAACCAACACCAAAGAAAATTAGTAATTAGTAATTCGTAATTAGTAATTATAATAACAGCCTTCTGGTATCAGATAACACTCTAGTTAAATACGTGGTGAAACGTGCGCCATCTGCGCCATCAATAACACGGTGATCGTATGATAATGAAAGTGGCAGCATCAAACGGGGTACAAATTCATCATTCTGGTAAACCGGTTTTATGCTGGAACGCGATACGCCTAAAATAGCCACTTCGGGTGCGTTAACAATGGGGGTGAAGGCTGTGCCGCCGATGCCGCCGAGGCTGGAAATAGTAATGCAGCCGCCTTGCATATCGCCAGGGGAGAGTTTTTTATTGCGTGCGCGTTGGCTGGTTTCGGTTAGTTCGATGGCCAGTTCGGTTAATGTTTTTCGGCCGCAGTCACGTATAACAGGGACAACTAATCCATCCGCTGTGTCCATGGCAACACCGATATTGATGTACTGCTTTAATACCAGATTTTCACCAGTGTGATCCAGTGATGAGTTAAAGCGTGGAAATTCTTTTAAGGCAGAGACCAGCGCCTTCATCAGGAAAACCAGTACGGTGATACGGATGCCCCGGTTTTGATTACCTGTCTGGTTTTCTTCGTTTAACTGTTTGCGGAATTTTTCCAGCTCGGTGATATCGGCTTCATCAAACTGTGTTACATGAGGCACGGTGACCCAGTTGCGGTGCAGGAATTTTCCAGTGAGTTTGTTGATTTTAGTGAGTGATTGAATTTCAATCTCACCAAACTGGCTGTAATCTATTTCTGGCATGGGCTCTACACCCAGACTGCCGCCTTGAGTGCCCTGTGTCAGTGCCTGTTTCACCCAGGCTTTGACATCTTCTTTTAATATACGATTTTTTGCACCGCTGCCGCTCACTGACGACAGGTCGGCACCTAATTCACGGGCGAATTTTCTTACCGACGGGCTGGCGTGGGCTTTACCCATGTTGGTATTTCTATGGCTTTCTTCGTTAATCTGTTTGGGTGCCGCCGGTGAAGGCATGGGTGATGGTCTGGACGGCGGTTTGGGTGATGTGGCCAGAGTAGTAGTTTGTGGTGCAGCAGGCCGTGGTGTGGTTGGAGCCGGAGCCGGTGCAGCAGTAACGGTTTCAGTTGGGGTTTCTTCGGCAACCTCTGTTGCAGCCTCTGCTGCGACCTCAAGGGTGATGAGTAAGTCACCTTGAGAGACGCTGTCGCCCATGTTTACTTTGACTTCTTTAACGGTCCCCGCATAAGGTGATGGGATTTCCATTGCAGCTTTATCCGACTCCAGTGAAACGATGGGGTCTTCAAGATTAATTACATCACCTGAAGCAACCAGTATTTCAATGACTTCAACGCCATCGAAATCACCGATGTCAGGAACAAGAATGTTTTTTATTTCTGCCATTTTATTTTACCCTGGCTTATATTGTTATCGGATTAGGCTTTTTACTGTCGATGCCGTACTTCTTGATGGCATCGCTGACTGTAGACGCGGCTATTGCGCCTTCATCACTAAGTGTTTTTAATGTCGCAAGTACTACATAGTGGCTGTTAACCTCAAAGTGACGGCGTAAATTTTTGCGTGTATCAGAACGTCCAAAACCATCAGTGCCCAGCACTGTGTAAGTGGCAGGCACATATTGACGCACCTGATTAGAAACGGTGCGGATATAATCGGATGAAGCAATCACCGGTCCTTTGCAGTCTTTTAACTGTTGTGTGATGTAAGGCACGCGCGCTTTTTTACCTGGATTCAACATGTTCCAGCGTTCGCAGTCCACTGCTTCACGTGCCAGTTCGTTGTAGCTGGTGATGCTCCATACATCGGCGCTGACTTTCCAGTCTTTTTTCAGTAGTTCAGCAGCCTCAATGACTTCGCGTAAAATCGTGCCGCTACCGAATAGCTGAACCTTGGTTTCGCCTTTTTTACCTTGACTGCGGCCTGTGTCGGCACTAAAGCGGTACATGCCTTTTTTAATGCCGTCTTCAACCCCTTCTGGCATGGCTGGCATTGAATAGTTTTCGTTCATTGCCGTGATGTAGTAATACACATTTTCCTGCTCCTGCACCATGCGGCGCATACCGTCATGAATAATGACGGTTATCTCAAAGGCAAAGCAGGGGTCATAGGCAACGCAGTTTGGAATGGTCGATGCCACAATTAAACCGTGCCCGTCCTGATGTTGCAGACCCTCTCCCGCCAGTGTGGTGCGCCCAGCAGTGGCACCGATTAAGAAACCTCGTGCTTGCATATCACCCGCTGCCCAGGCCAGGTCGCCAATGCGCTGGAAGCCGAACATGGAGTAATAAATATAGAACGGAATCATGTTAACGCCGTGTGAACTGTAGGCTGTGGCAGCGGCAATCCATGACGACATGGCACCGGCTTCATTAATGCCTTCTTCTAAAATCTGCCCGTTTTTGTCTTCTTTGTAGAACATCACCTGGGCTTTATCTTGAGGTTCGTATAACTGCCCTACTGACGAGTAAATGCCTAGCTGACGGAACATGCCTTCCATACCGAAAGTACGTGCTTCATCCGGCACGATGGGAACGATGTTTTTGCCGACTTTTTTGTCACGCGCCAGCATCGTGAGAATACGGACAAAGGCCATGGTGGTGGACATTTCGCGTTTACCTGAGCCCTGTAATAAAGCCTCGAAGGTCGATAGTGCAGGTACCTCCAATGGTGCGGCCAAATGTGTGCGAGACGGTAAATATCCGCCCAATGCGCGGCGTTGTGCGTGCATGTATTTTATTTCTGCGCTATCTTCTGCCGGTTTATAATATTCGGCTTTTTCGATTTGTTCGCCGCTAACAGGAATATTGAAGCGTTTGGCAAAGGTGCGCAGATCTTCCATGTTCATTTTTTTCTGTGAATGCGTGGTATTCTGTCCTTCACCTGCTTCACCCATGCCATAACCTTTTACGGTTTTGGTCAGGATCAGTGTTGGCTGTCCTTTGTGTTCCATGGCATTTTTATAAGCTGCGTAAACTTTGTGAGGATCATGTCCGCCACGATTCAAGCGCCAGATGTCGTCATCCGACATGTGTGCAACCATGGCTTTTAGTTCGGTGGAATTGAAGAAATGTTCACGCACAAAAGCGCCATCTTTGGCTTTGTAGTTCTGGTAATCACCATCAACAACTTCCTGCATACGTTTTTGTAGTAAACCGTTTTTGTCTTTGGCCAGCAAAGGATCCCAGTAAGATCCCCATATAACCTTAATGATGTTCCAGCCGGCGCCACGGAATACCGATTCCAGTTCCTGGATAATCTTGCCGTTACCGCGAACCGGGCCATCAAGGCGCTGCAGGTTACAGTTAATTACAAAAATCAGGTTGTCGAGTTTTTCGCGGCCACCGAGTGAAATGGCACCCAGGGATTCCGGTTCGTCCATTTCGCCGTCACCGCAAAATGCCCAGACTTTACGGTTTTCAGTATTAGCGATGCCACGATCATGCAGGTATTTCATGAATCGTGCCTGATAAATAGACATGATTGGCCCCAGCCCCATGGATACTGTGGGAAATTGCCAGAAATCTGGCATTAACCAGGGATGCGGGTATGAGGATAAACCGCCACCATCAACTTCCTGGCGGAATTTATCCAGATGACTTTCATCAAGGCGGCCTTCGAGGTAAGCGCGTGCATAAATACCGGGCGCAGAGTGGCCCTGCATAAAAATCAGGTCGCCGCCGTGGTCAGGCGTAGGTGCGTGGAAAAAATGATTGAAACCTACGTCATATAAGGTTGCTGCAGAGGCAAAGCTGGCAATATGACCACCAAGCTCAGAGTTTTCTTTGTTAGCACGAACCACCATAGCCATCGCGTTCCAGCGAATGAACGAGCGTATGCGGTGTTCCAGTTCTGTGTTGCCAGGCGTGCGCTGCTCTAAATGGGTCGGGATGGTGTTTAAATAGGCCGTATTATTGGTGAACGGCAGATTAGCGCCATTACGACGAGCATCATCAATGAGATGTTCTAACAGGAAATGTGCGCGTTCAACGCCTTCATTTTCGATTACGGCATTTAATGCATCCAGCCATTCCTGGGTTTCCAGGGGGTCAATATCGTGTAACTCTGTCATCTCAGTCTCGCGTATTCGATGCAAATAGCGCCATATTATAAATTATTGATTAATTATTGGCGATATTTAATGGAATTGTTTGGTTTTTGTTAATAAACGCGGAAGTGTATAAACTTTTTCCTGCGCGTTCGAGGTGTAATTATAAAAGTTATAGTTACTTTAGTCGAATTTAATGCAGCCACCGATCAGTTTTAATCATTCTGGCAAGTTGTACACAGCAGTGTTATGCTATACATGTAATACATATATATCAATGAGGTGTGCAGTGCTTGCTATAAGATTACCAGAAGACATCGAAAATCGCCTAAAAGCTTTAGCTGACAAAACAGGTCGTACTAAGACCTTCTATGCCAAGGAAGCCATTCTAGAGCATCTTGACGAAATAGAAGATAAATACCTGGCACTTGATCGCTTAGAGAATCCGGGTAAACGCTGGACATTAGACGAACTGGAGCAGGAACTTGATCTGGAGCGTTGAGTGGGATGATGCCGCTGTAAAGGAGCTTCGTAAACTCGATAAACAGGTGCAACGCGATATTCTTCGCTACTTCCGTAAACAGATTGCTAGCAAAGAAGATCCGCAGCGTTTTGGTAAGCCGCTAACTAGCAATAAAACGGGCTTGTGGCGTTATCGAGTCCGTGATTACCGTATGATTTGCAGCATTGAAAACAATAGGCTGGTTGTTCTGGTTTTACGAGTCGGTCATCGTAAAGATGTTTACCTATAATCCTCACCTTATTTAAAAACACACAACTGGAAAACCAACATGTCTGCTAAATCTCAAGATAAAAAAAACCTGATTAAAAAAGTCGTACTCGCTTATTCCGGCGGTCTTGATACGTCTGTTATTTTGAAGTGGTTGCAGGACGAATATCAATGTGAGGTGGTTACTTTTACCGCTGACATTGGTCAGGGCGAAGAAGTTGGTCCTGTTCGCGGTAAAGCGGAAGCACTGGGCGTTAAGGAAATCTATATTGAAAACCTGGAAGAAGAGTTTGTTCGTGATTACGTGTTTCCGATGTTCCACGCCAATACTGTGTATGAAGGAGAGTATTTGTTAGGCACGTCAATTGCGCGCCCGTTAATTGCCAAACGTATGGTGGAAATTGCTAATAAAACCGGTGCTGATGCCATTTCTCATGGAGCTACCGGTAAGGGTAATGACCAGATTCGATTTGAATTAGGCGCTTATGCGCTCAAACCCGGCGTACATGTCATTGCGCCCTGGCGTGAGTGGGATTTACTGTCGCGTGAAAAGCTGATGGCTTATGCGCAGCAACATGGCATTGAAGTTGATTTTAACAAAGGTAAAAAATCACCTTATTCAATGGATGCAAATTTGCTGCACATCTCTTATGAGGGCGGCATACTGGAAGATCCATGGGTAGAAGCAGAAGAGGAAATGTGGCGTTGGACGGTGTCACCGGAAAATGCGCCTGATAAAGCAACTTATACCGAATTAACTTACCAGCACGGTGACATTGTTGCTATTGATGGTAAAGAAAAAACACCGGCACAGGTATTGACAGAACTAAATCGACTGGGCGGTGAAAACGGTATTGGTCGTCTGGATATTGTCGAGAACCGGTACATCGGCATGAAGTCACGCGGCTGTTACGAAACACCGGGTGGCACCATTATGTTACGTGCTCACCGCGCCATGGAGTCGTTAACGCTCGATCGTGAAGTGGCTCACTTAAAAGATGAGCTAATGCCGCGTTACGCCAGGTTGATTTATAACGGTTACTGGTGGAGCGCCGAGCGTGAAATGCTGCAACAGATGATTGATGCCTCGCAGCAGTTTGTTAACGGTGTGGTACGGGTTAAATTGTATAAAGGCAATGTTGATGTGGTTGGGCGCCAATCTGATGATTCCTTGTTTGATGAAAATATTGCAACCTTTGAAGATGATGGCGGTGCTTATGACCACAAGGATGCGGATGGTTTTATTAAATTGAATGCTTTGCGTTTGAGAATGCAGGCACATCGAAGAGATTGAAGCATAGTCCGCAAAACACGCAAAAGACGCAAAAAAACATGCAAATAAAAATGTTTAAGTTTTTTTAATGCTCACGTTACCTCATTCCTACGCGGGAGCGTGGAGATAAAGTGTAAAAAAGTTTTTTTGTTTTTTTTGCGTATTTTGCGGACTATGTTTTTTGTTCCTGTGGTTTATTTTTGTCTTAAAGCAAAAACAAAGTAGCAAGTCCAAGAAATGAAAACAGACCAACAATGTCAGTAATGGTGGTTAAAACAACGCTACCGGCAATAGCAGGGTCAATGTTTAATTTCTGTAGGATGACAGGGATGACCGCACCGGAAAGGGTGGCAACGACTAAGTTAATGATGATTGCCGCAGCGATGACGTAACCAATTTGCATATTGCCGAACCAGAATACGGCGATGGCGGCAATCACCAGAGCCCAGCCAATACCATTAAATAAACCTACAATTATTTCTTTGTTAATCAGCCAGCGCCGATTGCTTTTGTTTACCTGACCCAGTGCCAGTCCGCGGATAACCAGGGTTAGGGTTTGGGTACCGGCAATGCCGCCCATACTGGCAACAACATTCATTAATACTGCAATGGTAACGATTTGTTCCAGAGTGGTTTCAAAATTAGAGACCACCCAGGAAGCCATAAAAGCAGTAATTAAGTTAATGCCTAACCAGATGGCACGTCTGCGCGCGCTGGGAATGGCCGGTGCAAATAAATCTTCGTCTTCGGTTAAACCCGCCATGCCCAGAACAGAATGCTCGGCTTCTTCGCGAATCACATCAACGACATCGTCTACCGTGATACGGCCGAGTAATTTCATGTGTTCATCAACCACGGGCGCGGAAAATAAATCGTGGGTTTCAAATATTTTAGCTACCTCATCATCCTCCATGCTGGCTTTAATGACTTCGGTATCGCGTTTCATTACCTCGGCAACGGTGAGTTCAGTGTCACTGGTTAGCAGGCGGCTGAGAGGCAAGGTGCCAACAAAAATATTATCTCGCGTGGTAACAAATAAGCTGTCGGTGTTTTCCGGCAGTTTTTCCATGCGCCGTAAATAACGCAGCACCACATCCAGGGTCACTTCATTGCGAACCGTGATGGTGTCGGTGTTCATTAAACCACCGGCACTGTCTTCCGGATAGGATAAAACGGCTTCCAGTCGTTCGCGATGCTGGGTATCCAGAGAAGTTAATACCTGGGTAGTAACACGGTCTGGCAGGGATTGTATAAAGTCAGCCAGGTCATCGATGTCCATGCCTTCAGTGGCACTGACCAGGTCCTGTAAAGACATATCGCGGATCAAGCTGGCACGCAGTTCCTCGCCTAACTGGATAAGCACTTCACCTTCTTTTTCTGAATCAACCAGCTCCCAGATGATATTGCGTTCAGTGTGGGGCAGAGATTCAAGTAAGTTGGCGATTTCAGCCGGGTTGAGTTCATTCAACATGCCGCGCGCATGTTGCATAGTACCGGTTTCCATTGCCTCTGCTAAGGCAAGAATTTGATCTTCAGTTTTTTGTGAGCGATCTTGTTCCATGGAGGAATTCTACTTTTGTATTTTTGTGGCGCGATAGCTTTGAGTGAGTGTAGCATGTCCATCCTTTGGTGCGCTAACGTGTAGTAGCTCGGACAGACTTGATCTGACAAAGCGTGTCAGATATTCTCATGGTGAAAATGACTGCTTACATTAATGGAAGTCGGCAGTTATCAGTTTGCAGTTAAAAACAAAATAACCTAAAAGCCGCAGGCTGTGTAGCACAAACTATGGTTTTGCTTTTACTGCCGACTGATAACTGCCAACTTCTCTTTTGTTTCGTTAGTGGTTATTCTCGCTACGATTCAACTGATTTTTAAAGGTTAAATCATTTACACCACTTACTGTTTTGCATCCACTCCATTAAGTTATCATACGGCATTGGTTTTGCTATGTGATATCCCTGAGCATAATCACAACCCATTTCAGTCAGGATATTGAGTGTTTTTTCATCTTCAACGCCTTCGGCAACAATTTTTAAGCCCAGATTGTGAGCCAGATCAATAGCTGCTTTAACGATGCTTTTATCCTTTTTGTCATTTGCCATGTTCATTACAAACGATTTATCAATTTTAATTTCATCGGCTGGAAGATTTTTTAAATATGCCAGGGAAGAATAACCGGTGCCAAAATCATCGATAGAAACGCCAAATCCAAGCTGGTGGAATTCATTAAGGATTTCCAGGCTTTTCTTTGGATTTATCATCATTGCGCCTTCTGTCACTTCCAGAATTAAACTGGCGGGTGTCACTGACCAGATGCTTGCAGCGTTTGCAACGATTTCCACAATACTGCGGTTGGTTAATAATGATGGTGATAAATTAACCGCCACACTAAACCTGGGGAAGAGTGCCTGATAGTGGAGGCACTGCCTTAATGCAACATTTAAAACCCAGCTCGTTACCGGTACTAAAAAGCTGCTACCCTCTAAAATATCGATAAAGTATTGTGTATTGATGAAGCCATATTTTTTACTGTTCCAGCGAATTAATGCTTCACCACCATATAATTTACCGCTCCCCAGATTTATTTTTGGCTGACAGAACAAACTAAACTCATCATCATCAAGTGCAAACTGAATTTCATTCTCCAGTATTAAACCTGGCGGCATATCACTGCTTGTAAGCTGATGCAATAAATAATTTTCGTTGTTTTTTTCTGCCAGTTGTAAAGCTAAGGTTGCTGCATGTAATAACTCACCAAATGTAGTGCCATGATCAGGTTTTGCGGAAATACCCATGACTACCCTGGGTGTGATGTTTGAACCATCAATATTGATAGTCTGTTTGAAGGCTGAGCTGATTTTATTTGCTGCTAACAAAGCATGAGAAGTATTGTTTAATGCAGGTAATAATACGCCAAACTCATTATCACCAATTCGAGCCACTAAATCGTCTGGCCGTAATATTTGCTGTAATTTTTCTTCAGCGTAGCTTAGGTACTTATCGCCTTTTTTAAAGCCGTAGGTGGTATTGATTTCCTTAAAACGACAAATTTTTAGAATGATAAAAGCAACATTGTTTTTATTGCTGCCAACAAATGATGAAAGGGTATTAAAAAAATCTTCTCGAGACTTCATCTGGTTTTGGTTAAGAAATACTTATAAGTAATATTCTGTTGGATCAATGTTATATGTGCCAGGATCCAGACCGCGATAAATATTAAGTGGTAAATTACTTGAATCCTGAAACTGTTTAGCAAGGTCAATGATTTTATATTCCATAAAATGCGCTTTTTCTTCGTTTAATATCAACATAATTTTTGGTCGCATTCTCTGCGTTAAATTCTGCTGCAGTACAATAGCAACCTCACCATTTGTCATCTCGACTAGTGACCCTGTTGGGTACACCCCCATGCATTGTAAAAACTGTTCTACCAGTTCCGGCTGAAAATCACTGCCTCGACAGTTGTAAATTTTTTGTAATGCGGCATAAGGAGATTTTGCAGTACTAAAGGGCCTTTTGCTGGTCATGGCATCATAACAGTCGATAATGGCTGCCATTCTTCCATACACAGGAATTTGTGTGCCCTGTAAGGCGCTGGGATAGCCATTGCCATCAAAACGTTCGTGGTGTGTAAGTGTTATATTAATAATATCGGTATTTATACCTTTTGTTGTTTTTAATATTTTTACACCTTGTTTGACGTGTTTTTTAACAATTCGGTACTCTGCATCAGTTAATTTTCCCTTTTTATTTAAAATTTCTCCAGGAATATGCACGCTTCCCATGTCCATCATTAACAAACCCATTGACAGTGTTCTTAAATCTTTTTTAGGTAAACCCATAAAACGACCGAATGCAATCGCCAGTGCACAATTATTAACAGAATGTGAATAAGTATAAGCGCTCTTCTTCTGCATCATTAAAAGCCACATATAAGCTTCAGAGTTTCTGATGATGCTATCTAATATAGGCTCGACTACGCCTCTAACTGCCTGGATATTAAGGTTTTTTCCCTGTTTTACATCATCCATGATATTAGCTATCTGATCACATGCATCTTCCAGAGCGATTTGTGCAGCCGGAAACTCTTCTTTTATAGGTTTAGTATTTTCGTAGTGAACTTTTTTCCTGTTGTCCTGTAAAAATTTTTCCAGGTAGGGGTTGGTTTTTAAGCGGGCTACCTCCTCAATATAGTGAGTTGCGCCAATGCCACGATTTGTATCAATGTAAACATAGCTACAATACTGGTTTAAAACAGAAAGCTCGTTTTCAGTTTGTATTAAAAAACCTTCTAATAAAAAAGGTGTATCAATCCATGGACGATCAAGTTTTGATACATACATTCCTGATTTCAGGTAAGCAACGTTTACTTTACGGTCCTTAGAATTTATGTTTCTAACAAGGTGAGTCACAATAAATTAACCAGTTGCTGAACCCGTGATTTAATCTCACTACTGTTATAAGTTTTCAGAATACCATCAACCTCATGCTGCAGGTTTTTAAACGTGCTGTTAATAATAATATGTTTAACCTCAAGCAGTGCATTCGCCTGCACACTGAAGTATTCCAGTCCCATGCCAAGTAATAAGCGCGTATATTGCGTATCGCTGGCCATCTCACCACACATGGAAACAGGAATATTGGCCTGTTTTCCAGCCTGGATTGTCATGTGAATTAATTTCAGTACGGCGGGGTGCAGTGGATCAAATAAGTAGTTAACTTCGTCGTCTATACGATCCAGTGCCAGGGTGTACTGGATTAAGTCGTTGGTGCCGATGGAAAGGAAGTCCAGTTTATTGGCAAAGGCTTCGACTGCGAGTGCGGCTGCCGGGACTTCTATCATGGCACCAATGGGAATGTTTTTATCAAAAGCAATTTTTTTCTTTTGCAGTCTTTGTTTTGCATCGTTTATTAATGCCAGTACCTGGTCAAGTTCTTCCAGGTTGGTCAACATAGGAATCATTAAACGCACAGGTCCATAAGCTGAAGCGCGTAATATTGCCAGCAGCTGTGGCATAAAATTTTGCGGCTCTTTCAGGCATCGTCTGATGGCGCGTAGTCCCATGGCAGGGTTATGTGCCATGGGTCCCTGGTCAATCGTGTCCTGTATTTCTTTATCAGCGCCCAAGTCCATGGTGCGAATAGTTAATGGTTTGCCATTAAGTGCTTTGACTGCGCGTTTATAGGTTTTAAAATGTGTTGCCTGATCCGGCCATTGATTGAGTTTGATAAACAGCATTTCAGTTCGATATAAACCAACACCGGTATCGTCATATTTTTTTATTATCTTTATATCTGCTGGACGATCAATGTTTCCGTGTAGTGTAATTTGTTTGTTATCAAGCGTTATCGTAGGTTTGCCGGTTAAGGTTTTTAATAGATTACGTTTTATGGTTTCACTGCGTTTTACCGCGCGGTAGAATTTTAGTGATTTCTTATCGGGGCAGTTTATGGCGGCACCAGTGAAGCCATCGATAATTAGCGTTTCGTCGCGGTGAATTAAATGGCGTGCGTGGTGCAGGCCAACAATGGCCGGGATGCCAAGATTTCTGGCAAGGATAGCGGTGTGTGACAAAGGCCCGCCAAACTCAGTAATGAAGCCGGCAACCTTCTGGTGTTGCATCATGATTGTATCAGCCGGTGTTAAATCGTCTGTAACGATAATTTTTCCTTTGTATGAAATATTGTCGTTGTTTTCTTCAGCACCGGCAAGTGCTGATTGTATGCGTTTAACAACGTGCAGCACATCATCTTTTCGGGTGCGTAAATAGGGGTCTTCCATTTCGTCAAATACCTGCACCAGGCGTTCGCCTTGCATTTGAAGGGCCCATTCTGCATTGCAGGAATACTGTTTTATGTTGTTGATGGTGCCTTCGTCAAAGGCGGGGTCTTCCAGCATCAACAAATGAGTATCAATAAAAACAAGAATGTCGTCAGCCGTATCTTTGGCAATTTTGTTTTTGATATTGTGTAATTGTTTGCTGGCCAGTGCCAGTGCTATTTTAAAACGTTTAATCTCTGAATCGATTTCAGAGCTGGGCAGGATGATTTGCGAGGCATCAAGTTTTTCGCGCACAAGTACATAAGCTTCGCCAATTGCGATGCCTCTTGATACGCCGATACCACTTATGTAGATGCTCATGATGAAAAGACAATGAAAAATGAAAAATGAAAAGTGAAAAATGAAAACCCAAATAAAATGTTGAGTTGTGATAGTTTTAGTGCTTTTCTATTTTTCATTTTTCATTATTCGTTTTCGTTGAAGCGGTTGTTAATTAATTCTTCAAGTTTTTTAATGCTTTCTTTTTCATCTTCACCGTTTGCATGCAGTGTTACTGTGCTGCCCTGGCTTGCGGCGAGCATCATTACACCCATTATGCTTTTGCCATTCACCCGTCGATTATCTTTTTCAATTTCAATGTGGGCATTGAAATTAGAGGCTAGCTGTACAAACTGTGCAGCGGCTCGTGCGTGCATGCCCAATTTGTTGATGATTTCTAAATTTTTACTAATGCTCATTTGAAGAAAATGAAAAATGAAAACCCAAATAAAATACTGAGTTGTGCTTGTGATAGTTTTAGTGTTTTTCTATTTTTCATTTTTCGTTTTTCACTTTTCATTGCTTTTAATACGTATGCCTTTATGTGCACCATCCAGTGCTTTTTGTATTAATACCTGCTGTGCCTCGTCTCGATAGTTGAGTAAACGAATGATCATTGGCAAGTTTACACCACTGATTAAGTTTGCATGGTAATTGCCTGCTAAGCTTTGCGCAATATTGCTCGGTGTGCCGCCGTAGATGTCGGTGATAAATAAAACACCATCGTTAAGATCCAGGTTTTTTAGCTTGTTCTCAACGCTGTTAATTATTGTATCAATGTCAGCATCCATAGGAACCTCTGTAAATGCAAGGTTATCGGCTGATTTTTTTATAATGGATTCACCAATACTTAATAAGTTACTGGCGATACCTTGATGGGTGATAAAGAGTAGGGCGATGCTCATGATAATGGTTAATGGTTAATGGCTACCGAAAGTCCGTCTGTCATCTCGACCAGCGGG
>CAYQXD010000038.1:0-21410 GCA_964421315.1 uncultured Thiotrichaceae bacterium
GTTCTTCGCGGACTAATGCTTTTAATTTTTAATGTCCGCTAATGACCGAACTCAGTCATTTGCTCAATGAGTAGGCCTGACACGTTTTGCCAGTTTAAGTTTAATCGACTACATCTATATAAGTTAAGCATTTCAGCCTGCGAAGTATACGTGAATTTAAGGTATCATACGCGCTCACAATAATAACTCTATAGCTAAACTCTTAACATGCGTATTATTTCTGCCAATACCAACGGTATTCGTGCTGCTGCGAAAAAAGGTTTTTTTGACTGGCTTAAAAAAGTCGATGCAGACGTAATCTGTATTCAGGAAACCAAAGCACAGGAGCACCAGCTCACTGATCCACAATTTTGTCCTGAAGGTTATTTTTGCCAGTACCATGACGCTGAAAAAAAAGGCTACAGTGGTGTTGCCATTTACAGCAAGGTAAAACCCAAAAAAGTAACAAAAGGCATCGGCTGGCATGACATCGATATCGAAGGCCGTTTTATCGAGTTTCAGTTTGAAAAGCTCAGCATTATTTCACTTTATATGCATTCCGGTTCAGCCACTGAAGAACGCCAGGCTGTAAAGTATGATTTTATGGAGCGTTTTATCGGCTATCTGCAAGCCTTGCGCCGCAAGCGCCGTGAATTTATTATTTGTGGCGACTGGAATATCGCACACAAAAAGATCGACATAAAAAACTGGAAAGGCAACCAGAAAAACTCCGGATTTCTACCGGAAGAACGCGCATGGATGGATACATTGTTTGATGAAATTGGTTATGTTGATGCATTTCGTGTGGTCAACCAGCTGCCCGACCAATATACCTGGTGGTCTAATCGCGGCCAGGCGTGGGCAAATAATACGGGTTGGCGCATTGATTACCAGGTCATCACACCCAAACTGGCACCTCTGGTAAAAGCATCTGACATCTATAAAGATGAACGTTTTTCCGATCACTCGCCATTGATTATTGATTACGATTACACGCTAAGTTAATCGCTGCTAGCTTGAAGCACACCAGCCCACAACTCGAACAACATAAAACCTCCTGGTCGCAGGTATTTAAGTCTTTATTAACAGGGCGCATGTTGCTTGCCTTTGTTATGGGTTTTGCCGGTGGGTTGCCGCTGTTACTCACCGGCTCTTTATTGCAGGCATGGATGGTTGAGGCCGATGTAGACCTTGGTACCATCGGTCTATTTGCATTGGTCGGCTTGCCCTACACATTAAAGTTTGTCTGGGCACCGTTGATGGATCGTTATTCACCTGTGTTATTAGGTCGCCGCCGTGGCTGGCTATTTATATGGCAGCTCTGTCTAATCGCTTCGATTGCTCTGCTCGGTTTTTCCAGTCCGTCACAGATGTTAATGATGACCGCAATTGCCGCATTATTACTCAGCTTTTTTTCAGCCAGTCAGGATATCGTTATCGACGCTTATCGCCGTGAATCGCTGGAGGACGATGAACAAGGTATGGGAGCCTCACTTTACGTTGGTGGTTATCGCACCGGTATGTTAGTGGCAACTGGTGGTGGTTTGTTTTTAGCTGACCAGATGGCGTACCATTGGGTGTATATAATAATGGCGACTTTAATGAGCGCCGGTCTAATCGCAACCCTGCTTGCACCCGAACCGAACGGCGAGTACGGCAAACCCAAAACCTTACGGGATGCCGTGGTACAGCCCTTTAAAGAATATTTCACCCGCGATTACGCCCTCATTATTTTAGCTTTTGTCTTTTTATACAAAGTCGGCGATACCATGGCCGGGCAAATGACCCTGCCTTTGTATCTTGATTTGGGTTTCTCTAAATCAGAAATTGCCGGCATTGTAAAAATATTTGGTTTCCCGATAACCATTGCCGGCACCTTTATCGGCGGCATGCTGGTTATGCGCCACGGTATTTATAAGTGTTTGCTCTGGTTCGGCCTGTTGCAGTCGATATCAACTGCTGGTTTCATCTGGTTAAGTTATGTCGGACATGACCTTTTTACACTCACTGTGGTTATCGCTTTTGAAAATTTAAGTGCCGGTTTGGGCACGGCTGCTTATATCGGTTTTATTGCCAGCCTGACCGACAAACGCTTTACCGCAACACAGTTTGCCCTGCTTACCAGTTTTATGGGTATGCCCAGGGTATTTGCTGCCGCACCAACAGGTTATATGGTTGATTCCTTTGGCTGGCCCGGCTTTTTCCTGTTCTGCACTCTTATTGCCGTCCCTGGCATTCTGCTTATTATCTGGTTACACAAACGCCTGCTCGACAGCAATACACGTTAAAAAGTCTAAAAATATTGTATCTACTCAGCGCATTCTTCCAGCAGAATACGCTGAGTAGATACAAAATATTATGCCTTTATTCATGCAATTTTCCCCTTTCAAGGGTTGCTGTGACGGCTTTTTCGAAATATATTCACTGATTTGATATTAATCACTGGGAAAAACACTGAACTTTGCTATATTAGATAGTACTAACATATGATTTTTATTTAAGAGGAGAATTGTCATGATATTAGATGCCCTGACCTATTTCACTGTAGCTGTAGTACTGGTGCTGTCCATTGCCGTTGTTCGTTTAGCCTTTTCAGCAAAAAAATCTAGCTAAGAGCGTTTGTATTAATTGCTTGCATTTGTCAATGCGTGATCTGAAGCAGTTAATAGAGACACCCTATATGAGAAAACTATGAACAACTTAACTTGTGACGATATTCGTCAAACCATGCAAACAGGCGCAACGCTGCTTGATGTGCGTAGCACAGTTGAGTTTAATAATAGCCGTTTGCCTAATGCAAAAAACATCCCATTGGCTATCTTGCCGGTTCTTGCTCATGAGCGTCTGCAAAAAAATAACCCGGTGCTGATTTACTGTCAGTCAGGTAGTCGCGCAATCATCGCGGAAAAGATACTGGCCAGTCCTGGTTTTACCGATGTAACTAATATTGGCGGAATTGTACACTACCAGAATTGTTACCAAAGTTAAAAAAGGCGCCTCTATTAATTCATGGATTTACGCAAAATAAAATAGCGCCTGATTTTCTGCACAGATTGTTATTTTCGTGTTTAACAGCAAGCGGTGTAGTTTGAAAAACAGCATAAACCCTCAGTCAGGTACCTAAGCAATACCTGTGTTATTCAAGCTACATTGTAAGAGGCATAACTGGTAAAGTTATGCCTCTTTTTTTTCCCGGTCTGCCACCTCAGTGAAAAACACCATCCCATTAAGTCTTTATGTTCACATTCCCTGGTGTGTGAAGAAATGCCCTTATTGTGACTTTAATTCTTTTGAAAGAAACAGCTCTTTTGATGAGAAATTGTACCTTAAGGCATTGTTAATAGACCTGGATAACGAACACCGGGACAATGAATACCAGAATGCCCGGCAGCGAACGCTAGGCAGCATTTTTTTTGGTGGCGGCACACCCAGTTTATTTTCTGCCGATTCGATATACGCCATTATTGAACATGCAAAAAAGCTTTTTAAATTTGAGGAAATTGAAATAACACTGGAAGCCAATCCCGGCACCTTTGAACAGGAAAAATTCAACGCCTTCTTTGATGCCGGCATTAATCGTTTATCCATTGGTATACAAAGTTTTAACGACTCGCATTTAAAAACACTTGGGCGCATTCACGACCAGAGGCAGGCATTAACGGCAATTGAAACCGCAAAAAAGGCGGGGTTTGAAAACATTAATCTGGATCTAATGTTTGCCTTGCCGCAGCAAACCATACAGCAGGCAATAAAAGACATAACAACCGCCTGCGAATTTGACGTGCCGCATATTTCACATTATCAGCTCACTATTGAAGAAAACACCTATTTTTATAAACACACACCTGTTCTGCCGGAAAGTGATTTAATCTGGGAGATGCAAACACAATGTCAAAACTTGCTTGCGGAAAATCACTATAAACAATACGAAATATCCGCTTATTCAAAAACAGGCAAGCAATGCTTACATAATTTGAACTACTGGCACTTCGGTGATTATATTGGTATTGGTGCGGGCGCACATGGGAAAATAACCCATAAAACAAATTCATCAACTGAAGCATTAAATGCTGAACTAACTATCACACGCCGTTGGAAACACCGGCAACCGCAGCAGTATATAAACAACACATTAAACGGCAAAGGTTTATCCGGTTCGCAGCAACTTAAACAATCTGATGTTGTATTTGAATTTTTATTAAATGCGCTAAGGTTGAAAAATGGCAGTGATATAACAACATTTAAAAAGCATACCGGGTTCAATGACAGGATATTAAAAGCGGCCGTTAAAAATATTGATTCATCTTTATTGGTTATTGATAAAAATAAAATCCGGACAACAGCTAAAGGTTATCTGTTTTTAAATACAATTCTGGAAGAGTTGCTGGAAGAATAATTTGTAAACAAAAATTTAAACTCGGCCACGTTCTGGCGAATAACAAATCGGCTCAAATAGAAAAGTGGTGCATGGATGCACCGTTAACGCACCAGTAGTGGCACATGGATGTGCTGTTAACGAACCAAAGGACGGAGAGGATGGAATTTTAGAGATGCCCTAAAGTATCGTATACTAACTTTTACTGAACCTGGTTTTACCGGTCTTATCTAATACAGTTACCAGTGTACTGCGGCAGAATGTCATGCTTAACAGGTGGAAGTATTTGTGGATATCATTATCGGCTCCGATTGTGCTGGCGCTGGCGCTGATGTTGATGCTGCCTGTTATTATAAACAATATCGATTTAAATCAATTTAAAAAATCCATCGAAACCAGAGTGACAGAGCTCACCGGGCGGCAGCTTAAGATTGACGGCGATCTGCAGTTTACGCTATCTTTACAGCCTTTCCTCAGTATAGAAAAAGTCAGTTTTAGCAACGCGCCCTGGAGCAAGCAGGAGCAGATGTTGACGTTTGAACTGTTGCAGCTGCAAATACAATTGCTACCGCTGTTGGAAAAGCAACTGGTGATTGGGCAGTTGCTAATAAAAGGTCTGGTTCTGGTTGCTGAAAAAAATATTGACGGGCAGGCTAATTGGCTTCTGGGAACGCCTGATAAGGATGGGGTTGCAGTAGAGGTGGCAGGCACTAAGTCAGTATCATTTACACTGCCATTCGTACCCGTTTTTAAACAGCTACAACTTGATGAAATTAATATTTACTACAATGATGTTAATGCTGATATAACAACCAGCATAAATCTTGAAACACTGCGCCTGTCCAATGTTGCCATAAACGAACCGATTAATTTTCACGCCAATGGAACAATTAACCAGCAGCCCTTTGAATTTACCGGCGAAACAAATTTTCAGGTAGCGGCGATAACGCCAGACTCAATACAGCCTTCCAGCAGTAATGCCCTGGCTGTAAAATTTGAGGCTAAGGCTATTGGCGTAACACTGTCAGCAAGTGGAGAACTAAAGCAAGTTGCTGATGAAGCCAACGTTGATATCAATATTTCATTAACCGCGCCTGATCTTGATAAAACATTTTTTGCAGCAACCGGCAAATCACTTAAACAATACACTATAAACACGACACGTCCCTTGCCTTTACAGTTTTCTGCAAACCTGACTAGCCGTAACGGTGATTACCAGCTGCAGGCAATCAGGCTAAAATTGGCCGATAGTGATCTGAATGGCAATCTGTCATTTAACAATCATGCAAAGCGCCCGGCAATACAGGCAACACTTCATTCAGAAAAAATCAATATTAATCGACTATTGGCAAAAGCCACCGGCCAGCCCGTTAATAACAAAACCGGCTCTGTTGATAAAGAACAAACATTCAAACTGCCCGATACACCATTACCTTTCAAATTGCTAAAAGGCATAGACGCAAGCATTATCTACAGTGCCAGGGAAATACTGGTAGATGAGTTTGTGCCGCAAGCCTTAAAACTTGATCTTGTACTACAGGCTGGCAAACTACAAATAAATCAATTCGATTTTGATGTTGGCGGTGCATCTTTACGCAGCCGTTTGTTCCTCAACAGTCAGGCTAAATCACCTGTGATAAGCACGGTCATCAATATCAATAATCTTGACCTGAAGCCCATAGCAAAACGGCTTAAAATCTCTCACTTTCAACGGGGAAGACTGCATGGTGCAATCGACCTTAAAGGTCGAGGCGATAATCTAAGGTCTCTGCTATTTAGCCTTCAGGGTAAATCACACATTCAGCTTGAGCAGATAAAAGCCAGCCTGCAAATTGATAATCATCCTTACGATTTTTACATAAACAAGTTCGAGATGGATTTTAGCGAGATGAAGGCAGCGTTAAAATACGACATAAAAGGGTCAGTGAATAAAGAAAACATATCACTTTCTGGTGAGCTGGCAACATTAGATTCCCTGCTGAATAGCAGTGCAACTAGTCTAAGTCTTAAAGCAATAGTGCTGGAGACGGTTCTAACTATAGACGGTATAATCAATAACCCTTTGAGCGTAGATGCTGCACAAGTCAATATTGCAATGACTATGCCCGAACCTGAAAAAAGTTTTGCCAGGCTTGCTCGTTTAATCCCTGAGGTGAAATCAGACATATACGTCCCCAACCTGCCAGTCAAACTGAAATCCCAACTGCACATTTCACCGAATAGATTTGCCGCAACAAATATAAAACTTAATATTGGATTAAATGACCTGTCTGGCGAGGCAGTCATTAATACTGGCAACAAAAAACCTGTCATCACCGCAATACTATCCAGCCAGCTGCTGGATATTGATTCGTTACTGCCACCGGCTAAAAAACAAACCAACGAAAACACACAAGAATCTGAGCAGAAAAAAATACAGGCAAACAACAAATTATTTTCTACTGATCCACTGCCTGCTCTTGATGCCCTTAATTACCTTAATGCAACAATTCATTACAGACTGAAAAACCTCACTGCAAATAATCAAAATATACAGAACATTTCTTTAAACCTGAATCTGGATTCGGGTGAATTACATATCAAACCGTTAACCATGAATTTCGCTGAAGGCACAATTAAAGCTGAGCTAAAATTAAGCGAAGAAGAACAACTGCATTTCCAGACAAACATTGAAATCAAAAAGCTCGACTACGACAGGTTGTTGGCCATGGCAGGCACAGAAGAATTTGCAAAAGGTGAGTTAGATGCCGAGATACAACTGCAGGGCACGGGGAACTCAGTAAGTGAGTTGATGGCAGGATTAAACGGGCGGGTTAGAATCACAACAGAAGATGGTCGCTTGTATGAGCCGGCACTGAGGTTACTGTCAAAAGATATCTGGTCGCTGATTCCTTTTACCGATAAAAGTGGCAGGCAAAAAATTCGTTGTGCTGTGATGCAGTTCAATATCAACAATGGTATTGCCGAAACACATGCGCTGGTAATAGACACCGGAACCGTCTCTGCGCTGGGTTCGGGTAAAATCAACCTTGCCACTGAAACGCTCTCACTGTATATCTCTCCCCGATCAAAACGCACATCGGTGATGAAACTGGTACTGGTTCCGCTTAATGTTGAAGGGTCGTTCACATCACCTTCTATCACACCAGATGCCGCAGGCACTACCTTCAGTGCGGCAAAAACCACAGCACATATTAGCCTTGCCATAGCAACCGGTGGCATTTCACTATTAGCGGAAGATGCAACAAACAAATTATGGGAGCAATTCATTGATGACACAGATTACTGTGTCCTTGCCCTGGCAGGTGAAAAAGTCGTGCCGACACTCATCAAGCTAAAAGATGCTGGCGAAGATATGGACGAAAATGAGAAGGATGCAGATTATATTGAAGAGCTTGATGATGGTGGGTTTTATTAGTAGATGTGTGGCCTGGATTTATCTGACAAAGCGTGTCAGATTTACTCATAGAGTAAATAATTATAAAGTATTGTAAGCAGCCATTTCTAACCTGATACTGCCGGTCAGATAAAATCCAGGCCTATACAAATAATTCAAAGTATTTCTGTAAGCCACTGACGAATATGATGAATTTCCTCTATACAGACGGAATGCCCCATATCATACTCATACCAGTGTACATCTATATCATGTGCTTGAAGCAATTCCATGCCCTGTTTTCCATGCTCATAAGCGACCACCTCATCCTGTCGTCCGTGTGCCATGAACACCGGGACCTCACTTGCGTAATCACTCATTTCATCTGCTAGTGTGTCGGGTAAAGCAAGATAAGTCGACAACGCCATAATACCGGCCAGTGGTTTGGGATAACGGCAGCCGCAGTGAAGGGCAATGGCACCACCCTGTGAAAATCCGGCAACAACAATTCTGCGTGAATCGATACCACTGGCTTCCTGCTCTTCACAAAGTTGCTTTAAAATAGCAGAAGATTCTTTTATACCTGCTTCATCTTCCTGTTCAACAATGGAAAGACTGCTGATGTCATACCAGCCGGGCATTGGGTAGCCCTGATTGATGGAAATGGGGCGAACCGGGGCGTGTGGGAAAATAAAACGTACCGCATAATGTGATGGCAGTTGTAACTGCTCAACTATGGGTGCAAAGTCGTTGCCGTCTGCGCCCAGGCCGTGCAACCAGATTATGGCTGCATCAGGCTCGTCCTGTGTTTCAATGATGATGGAATCAAGTTCTGACATATTTTTTTTGTTAAGTGATTGTTCAGGGTTTCGTTATATAGCGAATATTGCAATAATAAACAACAAACAACAAACAAGGTACTAATTTGAAAGTGATAAAGGCTTTTATTTTGTTTTCAGTATTAATATTGTCGGCTTGCGGCATGCAGGGTGATCTATACTTGCCCGATGAAAAATCAGAAGACACCACGCAATAACTAACATGGATTATTTTAATTATAAAGAAGGCCGCCTGTGGGCAGAAGATGTCGATATCAATGCCAACATAGATGCCTGGGAAACGCCCTGTTATGTCTATTCGCGCGCGACCATTGAGCGACACTGGAAAGCATTTGATTCAGCGCTGGGCAAGCAGCCCCATCTGGTCTGTTATGCAGTAAAAGCAAATTCTAATCTTGCCGTGTTAAATGTGCTGGCAAAACTGGGCTCCGGCTTTGATATTGTCTCTATGGGTGAGCTAGAGCGTGTTTTACGTGCTGATGGTGATGCCAATAAGATCGTATTTTCAGGTGTGGGTAAAACCGCTGCAGAAATGGCGCGCGCGCTGGATGTTGGTATTCGCTGTTTTAATGTGGAATCACAGGCAGAATTGCATCTGCTGGAACAGGTCGCAGCAAACAAGGGTGTGCAGGCACCGGTTTCATTACGGGTGAACCCGGATGTTGATGCAAAAACCCATCCCTATATATCAACCGGCTTAAAAGATAATAAGTTTGGTATTGCCATTGATGATGCGTTTGAAGTCTATCAAAGCATCAATGATTCCAGCCATTTGAAAATAAAAGGCATTGATTGCCATATCGGCTCCCAGCTAACTGATGTTAGCCCTTTTGTTGATGCATTGGATCGTGTGCTGGCACTGGTCGACCGACTTGCGACAAAAAACATAAAACTGCAGCATCTGGATTTAGGTGGCGGTCTGGGTATTCGATACCAGGATGAAACACCGCCTTTACCGGAAGAGCAAATAGCCGCTGTATTGCAACGACTGGGTGATAGAGAAGTTGAAATACTGATAGAACCCGGCCGCGCTATAGTCGGCAATGCAGGTATATTGTTAACCCGTGTGCTGTATATAAAGCACAATGAGACAAAAAGCTTTGCCATAGTCGATGCGGCGATGAATGATTTGATGCGACCCGCCTTATATGATGCCTGGCAGGCGATTGAACCAGTGCTGATAAAGCCGATGCTGACAAAAAAAGCTGGTCAGGCAAAAGTTTATGATGTGGTTGGGCCAGTTTGTGAGACCGGTGATTTTCTTGGCAAAGACAGAGAGCTTTTGATTGAACAGGGAGATCTCTTGTCTGTGCGCTCTGCAGGCGCATATGGATTTACCATGAGCTCTAATTATAACTCGCGTCCGCGTGTTGCTGAGATTATGGTTGATGGTAATAAATATCAGATCGTTCGCCAGCGCGAAACAATTGAACAACTTTTTGCCAATGAGTCGACTTTAGGCGGCTAAGATTGTCCCAACACTGCATAGCAGTATCAGCGCATGGGTTTTTTCTGAAAATATACTAATACTATCGAAGTGTTAGAGTGTGTTCACAGCGTTCCTGTAAAATATTCAAGTTAGGCTAAATATCCCTTTTTACTAATATCGGACAACAATAAAGGACGGGTGTAATTGACAAAAATCGATTAAATATCAAAATCTGACATTTTGTCCTATTTTTATTGCCTTACTCTGTTAATCTTCTTCCGCGATTAGATATAGCTAAGTAGATATAGCGATCTAGTAAAGTAGATATGGCATATATATGGAGTTAAGAATGAACCTGTTAAAAACATTAATTATCTTTTTATTTCTTATTGGCATTAATGCCCCGTCTTATGCGGCAGTAGATGATGTCGAACTGGCTACCTGCGGTTTTTACAGTGATAGTGAAGATAAAGGCGAGGAAGGCGAGGAAGAACCTGATTGCGAATAATTCTTGTCGTTTTAAAGAATTAGTCGACATGTAGTGTAATAAAAAACTATTACCATAATAAAAACTAAATAATAATTAACCTGAGGAACAATAAATATGAAATCAAAATTACTTATTGCGGCATTTGCTGCTACTTTAGTATTCTCTGCAAATGTTACAGCTGGTAAACCTGTTGATATAACTTTCGGTGGCGTTAAAGAAGTAGCGGTTAAACACGATGGTAAAACAGTAAAAATTAGTCGTAACCAGAATAACAAAAATACGGTTAACCCCGCATTTGCTAAAACATCACGTCCATGCCCACCATTTTGTATCCAGCCTATGGTTTTAGCGCCCGGTGTTGAAACCATTGGTGAAGTTGAAATGATTGACTATGTGGCTAAAATGTCTGGTGGTGACAGCACTATTCTGGTTGTTGACTCGCGCACACCTGACTGGGTAAAAAAAGGTACTATTCCGGGTGCAGTTAACCTTCCGTGGACATTATTAAATCCTGCTAAAGGCGCGGATCCAGTTTCTATTCTTGAAATTCTGGAAAGCAAATTTGGTGTCACTGAAAGTGAAGGTCTGTTAAATTTCTCTAAAGCCAAAACACTGGTTATGTTCTGTAATGGTATGTGGTGTGGTCAGTCTCCAAACAACATTAAAAACCTGCTTAAATTTGGCTACCCAGCAGACAAAATCAAATGGTTCCGTGGTGGTATGCAGACATGGGAAATTCTTGGTTTAACAACAGTTCCAGGTAAGTAAAGCTCAGATAAATAAAATATAAGAGCACACATGTAGTATTAAGGATGCATACTACCCGCTTGGTGGAAAGCCGCTTCGAAAGAAGCGGCTTTTTTATGGTAATCTGTTCGCGGAGTTATGGTTAAAGTCCACGCAGTTAAAACAGGTTTGGCACATCAATGGATATTCAATTTACAAAAATGCACGGTTTAGGCAATGACTTTGTTGTCATCGATGCTATTTCGCAATCAATAAATTTAACATCTGAACAAATAGTGGCAATATCAGATCGTCATTTCGGCATCGGTTGTGATCAGTTGCTGCTGGTTGAAAAACCCACTGAGCCGCGAGCAGAATTTCGTTACCGTATTTTTAATGGCGATGGTGGCGAAGTTGAGCAGTGCGGTAATGGCGCACGTTGTTTTGCGGTCTTTGTTAGAGAACAGGGTTTAACCACGAATAGTGTTATTATCGTCGAAACAGCGGGTGGGCTAATTGAACTGAGCGTTGAGCACAATCAGGTAACGGTTGATATGGGTGTGCCAAATTTTGATCCCGGCAGCCTGCCTTTTTTAGTAGAAAGTCAGGCCAAAAAAAGTCAGGTCATGAGTTATAATCTTATGGTCAATGGCACTGAATATGCTATAGGTGCAGTATCAATGGGTAATCCACATGTAGTATTGCAGGTGACAGATATAAATAAGGCTGATGTTGAATCATTAGGTGCCGCAATAGAAAGTCATAAACTGTTTCCAAAACGAGTAAATGTGGGATTTATGGAAGTAGTTAACCGTGATGAAATTTGCCTTCGGGTGTATGAGCGCGGTGCTGGAGAAACCCTGGCCTGTGGTACCGGTGCCTGCGCCGCTGTTGCTATTGGGCGGTTGTGGGGGAAATTAAATGAACAGGTAACTGTGCGACTTCATGGCGGCAGTTTAAACATTCGCTGGCAAGGCGAAGCAAGCACATTACTAATGACAGGGCCGGCAACAACGGTTTTTCAGGGGCGACTTGACAGTGAATGGCAAAATAAATAAAACAACAACAAAAATAAAACAAAACCTAAGCAATGAACAGACAACAGCGGAAGCGCCAACAGCGAGTGAGCAACAGTTGACAGCAGATTTAGAGCTTATTAGTTTATTACGGGAAAATGCAGACATTTTGCAGCGGCATCCAGAATTGCTCGCCATGCTTGAAGTGCCGCATCAGTCGGGTCAGGCTGTTTCATTAATTGAGAGACAGGTAACGATTTTACGCCAGCGCTTACAATTGCAAGACAGCCATTTGCGTGAGTTAATGAATGTTGCCAGAGATAACCAGCGCCTGGCACAAAGTCGTCACGGCCTGGCGTTAAGCTTATTGGCTGCACATGACCTTGATGATGTAATAAGCACAGTACTGGATGTTTTAAGTAATGAGCTGGCGGCTGATTATGCCGTGATAAAATTATTTAGTGACGATAAAAACCGCATCGAACAATCATCCGGTTTATTTGTTGATGCCAGTGATGCAGCATTAACCGTGTTTAAAACCATGTTAGAGCAAAAAAACACCATTTGTGGTAAAGCGATAACAGAGCAGAAAGTGTTTTTGTTCTCCGATCATGCAGGCAGCATTAAATCACTTGCTGTGATACCCCTGGTGGCGGGTGCAAATCTGGGTTTGATCGGCCTGGGTGCAAATGATGGTGAGCGCTTTAAGTCGTCAATGGGAACGGATTTTCTGTCCCAAATTGGCGAGCTGATTAGCGCTTCGCTTGCAGTACACCTGGAAATGTAATACCTGAAACCTGTAAGTGCTTTTGTATAGTTTAACAAGCCCAAATAACAGAAAATGCCAGAAACAATAATGCCAGCAGAAACAATAAAGGATGATCTGCAACGGTTTTTTAACTATTTACAATCTGAGCGTCGTTATTCCTCACATACGGTATCTGCTTACCGCCGTGATATAAAAAAGTTTATTGTTTGTTGTGGTCTGGATGAGGCGCAATCAATCAACTGGGAAGAGATTAAACAGGTGACTATTCGAGAATGTGTCGCCAGTCTACATCGCCAGGGTTTGTCCGGGAAAAGCTTACAACGATGGTTATCTTCAATCAGAAGCCTGTTTAATTTTTTATGCCGCTTTCATCTGGCAACTCATAATCCTGCTATTGGTGTGCCCGCACCAAAGATTGCCAAACGTTTACCGAATACCTTAAATGTAGATGAAATTAACCAGCTATTAAATAGTAACGATAATAAAGCCAGTCTGAATTCCTGCTTAAATTTAAGTGATACTGATTTAACCAGCCGTATTATTTCTGACCGCATTCTTTTCGATCGTGCCTTGTTTGATCGAGACAGAGCCATGGCAGAATTAATGTATGCCTGTGGTTTACGTTTATCTGAGTTGAGCAGCGTAGATAGGCAAGATATAGACTGGCAGCAGCAAACCATTTGCGTTACCGGAAAAGGTCAAAAGCAACGCAATATTCCTTTTGGAAAAAAAGCAAAAGTAGCCATAAACATCTGGTTAAAACAACGTGGATTGCTGGCAGATGAAAATGAACAAGCCTTGTTTGTGAGTACGCGCGGCAGTCGCTTGAGCAATAGCAGTATTCAGAAACGATTAAAAAAAATGGCTTTAAAACAAGGTTTAAACACCAATGTTTACCCGCATATGTTGCGCCATTCCTTTGCCACACATATTTTAGAATCATCAAAAGACTTACGCGCAGTACAGGAGCTACTGGGTCACGCCAACTTAAGCAGTACACAAATATATACCCACCTGGATTTTCAGCACCTTTCCGGTGTTTATGATAGTGCGCATCCTCGGGCAAGAAAGAAATAACGGTAAGAGCGGTACGGTATATGCGTCTGGCCAATGTATTATAATGACACTAACTATTTTGAGACCATTACCCAAATCCACACTCAAACCGTTGGGGTTCGTGTCTCACCCCAACCTATGCACTAAATTGAGAAACCAATGATAATTACCCTGTCACCATCAAAAGGCCAGGATTTTGAAACAGCCAGTCCTTCAAAAAAGTACACAAAACCTGCCGACCTGAAAGATTCTGAATTGCTTATTAAAGAATTGCGAAAACTAAAAAGCAAGCAGCTACAGGAGTTGATGTCGATTAGTGAAAATATCGTCAGGCTGAATGAAGAGCGTAATAGAACCTTTAACACCCCTTTCACGACAAAAAATGCCAAACAGGCGATTTTCGCCTTTAAAGGTGATGTTTATAGCGGCTTAGCCCTTGATAAATTTACTGAACAGGATTACGCCTACGCACAAGATCATTTAAGAATACTTTCCGGTCTTTACGGTTGTTTACGACCACTGGATTTAATACAGCCTTATCGACTGGAAATGAAAACCAGATTAAAAAATGATCGTGGTGAAAACCTGTATCAGTTTTGGGATGAGCGTATTACTAAAAGCCTGAATAAAGAACTAAAAAAGCAGCAAGAGCCGGTATTGGTGAATTTAGCATCAAATGAATATTTTAAAGTGGTCAAACCAAAACTACTGGAAGGGCGGTTATTAAATATAACTTTTAAAGAGACCAGGCAAGGCAAAACCCGCGTGGTAGCAATTTTTGCTAAACGCGCACGGGGTTTGATGGCAGATTACATCATTCGTCATCGGATAGAAAAACCAGAAGATCTCAAACAGTTCAAAATGGCTGGTTATAAGTACAACAAGTTATTATCCGATGACAAACAGTGGACATTTGAACGGCCTCAGCCTTAAAACACATAACCTGATAATTCAGGATATAGATGCTTCAGCTTGAAGCGTGCCTCCTCTATCCTACTAGCTTTATTAGGTACATTGAGAAATTTTAGTAGCAGCGACTGGTCGAAATCATCCAATGTATAAGTAACTCCTTTCATAGTGTAAAATCACCATAATTAAGCTCAGGCTAACCAGGTCTGTCGCTAAACCCTACCATTCGGAGTTTACAAGTGGAAACATTTCACGGAACAACCATCTTAACCGTACGCCGTGATGGAAAAATTGTTGTTGGTGGTGATGGCCAGGTGACATTGGGTAATACCATCATGAAAGGCAATGCCACCAAAGTCAGAAAAATTTATGGTGATAAAGTTATTGTTGGTTTTGCTGGCGCCACCGCTGATGCATTTACCTTATTAGAGCGTTTTGAAGCCATGCTTGAGCGCCATAGCGGCCAGCTAAAGCGAGCGGCGGTAGAGCTGGCGAAGGACTGGCGTACCGACCGCGTTTTGCGCAAGCTGGAAGCGATGTTGATAGTGGTCGATAAAGAAGCCTCATTGCTGATTTCTGGAACTGGTGATGTGATTGAGGCTTATGATGACTTAATTGCTATCGGTTCAGGCGGGTCTTATGCACAGTCCGCAGCTAGAGCTTTGTTTAATAACACTGAGTTATCGGCTAAGGATATTGTTGAAAAGAGTCTCGAGATTGCTGGAGATATTTGTATATATACAAATCAAACTCGTACCATAGAAGAAATTTAGCGGCAATCTGAATAACTACAGATATTTATATAAAGTGTTTCATAAGTATTAGCAGTATGTGCTTTTGAAACACGCCGTAAATATATCCCTATAGGCTTGACAGTAGCATCCATGCTACCGTCAGTTTAAAAAACACATGCTGCTAAAACTTATGCAACGATTAATATTACTTACAGAGTCGTTACATTTACAGTACTTCTATACTACATAGAATTTAAAGAAGGTTAACTTTATATGTCTGAAATGACACCGCGAGAAATCGTACAGGAATTAGATAAACACATCGTTGGACAGGATGATGCAAAACGCGCTGTAGCCATTGCTCTGCGCAATCGCTGGCGGCGCATGCAGCTTGATAAAGAGTTGCGAGATGAAATTACGCCAAAGAATATATTAATGATAGGCCCTACCGGTGTCGGTAAGACAGAAATCGCTCGCCGTCTGGCGCATCTGGCTAACGCACCATTTGTAAAAGTTGAGGCGACCAAGTTTACCGAAGTGGGGTATGTTGGCCGCGAAGTTGACTCTATCATACGTGATCTTGTGGATATGTCAGTAAAAACCACGCGTGAGCAGGAAATGAAAAAAGTGCGTCATCTTGCCGAGCAGGCTGCTGAAGAGCGCATTCTTGATGTTTTATTACCGTCAGCGAGAAATGAATTTGGTGAACCCGAGGAGAACGATAGTTCAACACGTAAAAAATTCAGAGAAAAATTACGCAACGGCGAGCTGGATGATAAAGATATTGAAATGGAGACATCTGTTGCATCAGTTGGTGTAGAGATTATGGCGCCGCCCGGAATGGAAGAAATGACCTCTCAGCTACAGGGTCTGTTTCAGAATATGGGCAGCGACAGAAAAAAAACCAGCAAGATGAAAATTGCCAAAGCGCGTAAAGTTATTCTTGATGAAGAAGCCGGCAAACTGCTGAAAGAAGATGAATTAAAGGCCCGCGCTGTAGAAAATGCGGAGCAAAATGGCATCGTGTTTATTGATGAAATAGATAAAGTGTGCAAGCGTGCTGAAAGTGGGGGTGGCGCTGATGTTTCCCGTGAAGGGGTGCAGCGTGACCTGTTACCGCTGGTTGAAGGCTGCACCGTCACAACCAAATATGGCATGGTTAAAACCGACCATATTTTATTTATTGCTTCCGGCGCTTTTCATTTAACCAAACCCAGTGACCTTATACCAGAGTTACAGGGGCGTTTGCCCATTCGCGTTGAGTTAACCGCATTAAATGCAGATGATTTTGAACGTATATTGACCGAGCCTGATGCGGCATTAACTGTGCAATATAAAGCTTTAATGAATACTGAAAATTTCAGCATAGATTTTACCAAAGATGGCGTAAAACAAATTGCGCAATCTGCATTTCATGTCAATGAAAGTGCTGAAAATATTGGTGCCAGACGTTTGCATACCATCATGGAACGCTTGCTTGAAGATATCTCATTTTCTGCACCGGACAAATCCGGCGACTCGGTAACGATTGATGCACAGTATGTTAATGAGCGATTAACAGACCTGGTAAATGATGAAGATTTAAGCCGATATATTCTGTAATAAGTACTGTAGGGTGGATAAGCGATAGCGCATCCACCAATGAATTGGCAAAAGACGATAAAAATGCGGTGGATGCGCTAACGTTTATCCACCCTACTCTCTGTAGACAAATATAAAACATAAATATCCGAGAACTATGAAACCCGTTGACATAAAGCTACACCAGAAAAGCCGTGTTTTAGAAATAGAATATGACGATGGCACTGTTTTTCAATTACCCTGTGAGTACTTGCGCGTGTATTCGCCTTCAGCAGAAGTTACCGGACACGGTCCAGGTCAGGAAATTCTACAACTGAATAAAGAAGAAGTGACGATTGAAGCGATAGAGCCGCAGGGCAATTATGCACTGAAGTTTGTATTTGATGACCAACATGATACCGGTATTTATACCTGGGAATACCTGTATGAGCTGGGTTCTAACTATGAAAAAAAGTGGCAGGATTACCTGGACAGGTTGAAACAGGTCAAGCATGAGCGCAGGAAAATAGATTAAAAAAACAAGCCGTCCACAGATAAAAACCATGACAAAAAAAGAAACTCACTTTGGATATAAAACCGTAGACGAAAATGCTAAAGAAGGCATGGTCGCGGGTGTGTTCGACTCGGTCGCCAGTAAATATGACATCATGAACGATGTCATGTCTTTTGGCGTACACCGTATCTGGAAATTCTGTGCTATGCAGCATACCGGTTTAAAACCAGGCGATAAGGCACTGGATGTTGCTGGCGGCACTGGTGATCTAACCATGCAAATGTCTCGGCAGGTAGGCCCAACAGGAAAAATAATAATTTCAGACATTAATGCAGCGATGCTGGAAGAGGGTCGTAAACGCCTGATTGATAAAGGCTATGCAGGCAACATTGATTTTGTCGAAGCTAATGCTGAAGAGTTACCATTTGAAGATAATAGTTTTCACTGTATCACCATCGCCTTTGGTTTGCGTAATGTAACGCATCAGGATAAAGCCCTGCAATCCATGTTTCGTGTACTCAAGCCTGGTGGACGTCTGCTGATTCTTGAGTTTTCCAAACCAGTGGTTCCGGTTCTTGATAAAGTTTACGATTTTTATTCATTTAACATCCTGCCAAAAATGGGCAAGTTAATTACAGGTGATGAAGACAGTTACCGTTATCTTGCCGAATCAATCCGCATGCACCCCAATCAGGAAACATTAAAACAGATGATGCTGGATGCCGGTTTTGAGCGGTGTACCTACCATAATATGACGGGTGGCATAGTGGCATTACATAAAGGATTTAAGCTTTAAGTTTTGCAAGCACCTGTTATAACTAAAACATAAATCATGTTAATTCTTGAAGCCGCCATTAATCGTTATTTAGCACTGGATCCAGAGCTGCTGGATAACCTGGTAGCGTTTAATGGCAAGGTTATCAAAATAGAAATAACCGATATAGATAAAGTGTTTTATTTGTTTCCCGGTGCTAGTGGCATTCAGATTACAACAGAATATAACGGCGCATATGACGGCGCAGTAGATACGGTATTACGTGGTAGCCTTTTGTCATTATTTAAAATGGGACTGGTTTCAAAAGTCGCTCCTATGCTTTTGAAAGGTGAAGTCGAAATTAGTGGCGATACCCGGCTGGGGCATCAGTTTAAAAATGTTATTTCACAAGTGGATATCGACTGGTCAGAACCCCTGGCAAAACTGGTAGGTGACGGGCTTGCTTATCAGATTCAACAAACAGCTAAAAACGCCGGACAATGGAGCAAAGAGACGCTCAAGTCAGTATCACTAAGTGTTAGTGAATATTTGCAGGAAGAAAGCCGCGATGCAGTGACTCAGACTGAGCTTGCACTATTTAATGATGCGGTTGATAAGCTAAGAAATGATGTTGATCGCCTGCAGGCAAGAATAGAGCTGTTATCCAATAACAATAACGAAAGATAAACAAACATGCCAATATTAACGCCAGGTCAATTTATTCGAATGTTACGCATTAACTGGATATTAATGTCGCACGGCCTTGATGATATTATTTTTACCACCCATCTGTTTCGCCCATTTCGTTTTGTTATTTATGCCTTCCCCTGGAACTGGTTTCGTCGTAAACGTAAACCGCGTGCTGTGCGGATGCGCGAAACACTGGAAGACTTAGGCCCGGTGTTTATTAAATTTGGTCAAATGTTATCGACCAGGCGTGATTTGCTGGCCGATGATATTGCCGATGAACTGCAACGTTTGCAGGATGACGTGCCACCATTTCCTGGCGATATAGCGCAGAGCATAATAAAAAAAGCGTTCGGTAAACCGGTAAGTGAATTATTTAAAACTTTTGATGAGCAGCCACTGGCTTCTGCGTCAGTTGCGCAGGTACATGCTGCTGTTTTAAAAACCGGCGAAGATGTCGTGGTTAAAGTTTTACGCCCAGATATATTGCCGGTTATTAAACGAGATATTTCGTTGTTATATATCATTGCTGAACTGGCCGCTAAATATTCGTCACAACTTCGGCGTTTGCGCCCGGTTGAGGTTGTTGCCGAATATGAAAAGACCATTATTGATGAATTAGATCTAATGCGTGAAGCGGCTAATGCCAGCCAGCTACGCAGAAACTTTGAAGACTCAAGTGATTTGTATGTGCCGGCAATTCACTGGGACTTTGTACGAAAAAACGTTCTGGTGATGGAAAGAATATATGGTACGCCAATACGTGACATAACATCCTTGCAGCAGCAAGGTACTGACATGGAGCGGTTGGCAGCGATGGGAGTAGAGATATTTTTTACCCAGGTGTTTAGCCATAATTTTTTCCATGCCGATATGCACCCCGGTAACATCTTTGTTGATACCGAAAACCCCAAACAACCAAAATATATTGCGGTTGATTTTGGCATTATGGGCACCCTGAGTCAGACTGATAAACGTTATCTTGCGGAAAATTTTCTGGCATTTTTCCAACGTGATTATTACAAAGTGGCAAAGTTACATGTTGAATCCGGTTGGGTGCCGCCAGATACACGGGTGGATGAATTTGAGTCTGCCATTCGCAGCGTGTGTGAGCCCATATTTGAAAAACCATTAAAAGAAATCTCATTTGGCCAGTTGTTATTACGCCTGTTTCAAACTGCGCGTCGATTTAATATGGAAGTACAGCCACAACTGGTTTTACTGCAAAAAACCTTATTAAATATTGAAGGTTTAGGCCGTCAGTTATACCCGGATCTGGATTTATGGAAAACAGCCAAGCCGTTTTTAGAGCGCTGGATGGAGGATCAGGTTGGTGTACGTGCAGTGCTACGTACCCTTAAAGATGACCTGCCTTATATAATAGAAAAAATGCCGGAGATGCCGAATCTGGTATATAAAAGCCTGAAGGCGCATGCTGATGGTGAGTATCATTTAAAACAGATAAATGAGATGAAAAAAATCGGCCAACAACTCAATCAAAACCACCAGAGTAGCTTAATTGTTATCACTGGTGGCAGCCTGTTTGTCGCTGCCTCTATTATTTATTCGCTGGCTGAAGTAACACTGGTTTTTGGTGCGCCGATGATGTCATGGGTGGCCGGTGTTACAGGACTATCGTTTATTGTTTATGGTCTTAGGAAATAATGAAGTAGCTTCTCGATAAGTCAGGGCAAATAATCGAGATGACAAAATCAACTTTTACCAGAACTTATTGAGATGTTGCATAATAAAACGAAAATAGTTTAATTCAATGGGCAAGCTAACTGATCCATGTCTATGATAAAAGGAGCTTTATTAGCTGCTTGCAGTTTTATTTTTTTAAGCCTGAATTTAATTAATAATGCTTTTGCCGTTGACCCTGATCTGAACTGGAAAACCATAGAAAATAAATATCTTTATGTGCATTATGCTCAAGGCAATAAAGCCATTGCAGAAAGAGTCCTGGCTATCACCGAGTCTACTCATTTACGTTTAACAAAAGAACTAAACTGGGCCCCCAAAAATAAAACCCACCTTGTACTCAGTGATGAATCCGATCAGCCGAATGGTTTTGCTTCCCCGCTTTTTTTTAATCACACCGTAATATTTTTAGCCCCGCCAAGCAGTGTTAATACCCTGGAAGATTTTGATGACTGGTTAACGACCGTTATTGTTCATGAATACACACATATTATTC
>CAYQXD010000039.1:0-21262 GCA_964421315.1 uncultured Thiotrichaceae bacterium
TGATAAACCAATAGGTTAGAATCAGTGTGTTCCCCGCATACGCGGGGATGAACCGTGCCAGTCTAAGGGTTCAAGCTCGATGGTAGCGTGTTCCCCGCATACGCGGGGATGAACCGCAATAAACGACCCGAAACACTGCCCCAAAACTGTGTTCCCCGCATACGCGGGGATGAACCGGGTGGTTCAATGAAATATCTGAGGAGCCGGTGGTGTTCCCCGCATACGCGGGGATGAACCGTATTACAAGCGGTTCTTACCGGTGAAGCTATTGTGTTCCCCGCATACGCGGGGATGAACCGGTATGAAATGCGCCCGGATGTTTATGGTGATTGTGTTCCCCGCATACGCGGGGATGAACCTGGCTTTGCGCGCAAAGCATGGCATCCATAAACGTGTTCCCCGCATACGCGGGGATGAACCGGTCGGAATATTCACCGGGCCTTTCGGTGCAGTGTGTTCCCCGCATACGCGGGGATGAACCGAAAAAGTAACGGCAAAATTCAATGTTGAAATAGTGTTCCCCGCATACGCGGGGATGAACCGATCTTCGATACATGTTACAGCACGTAATGCGTGTGTTCCCCGCATACGCGGGGATGAACCGCGTTTATTGAGATTTTAATCAGGCGATCGCTTGTGTTCCCCGCATACGCGGGGATGAACCGCTGGATACGCTCATTTGATGAGATTATAGATAGTGTTCCCCGCATACGCGGGGATGAACCGGTGGAGAAAGAAACGATTATATGTATTGAGACGTGTTCCCCGCATACGCGGGGATGAACCGGAAAAAAATAATAGCTTGCAGGGTTGGTGCTGTGTTCCCCGCATACGCGGGGATGAACCGAGCTGAGATCAACACGGTTAATACTAAACAAAGTGTTCCCCGCATACGCGGGGATGAACCGTACGTACACTCGATTGGTGAACGTACCATCTGGTGCTCCCCGCATAGAAGGGGGATGAACCGGACTTTTTCTCCGCGTTTATAAGCATTTTTAAGTGTTCATCGGAAACAGCTAATGGCTGATCCTGTGATGCGTTCTCATTTTTGTCGCATTAAAAAATGCCTGAACTATATCAGCAGGCCTCCTTCAATTCATAAAAAATGAATTGCACTTATTTGTTGAATCCAGGAATGCTTTTAAAAAGACCTGCTTATTATTATGCCTCCCCATTTAGGGTTGCGTGCATTGGGTAATTTTAAAGCGGCACTGCGTTGTCGATAAAACAGGCTGATTCGAATATCACTGCCAAATTCTCGCGTAATACCCAGTGATAGATCTGTTGTTGTTCTTTCTAATTCATCGTCGCTAAAGGTTACGACACTATCTCGAAATTGTCCCTGCAAAAGGGCGTTATAAAAACGAAGCTGATAACTCGCCACAAACCAGATGTAAAATTCAGGATCGTGAGTCTTTTCCGTTTTTTTTACAATAGGCACACCCATATTAATATAGTCGCTAAGATGTGGGTTGAAACTCCACCATGGTGTGGTAATGCGCCCCCATCGCCAGTTAAAACCGACTGATGTATTGGTTAAAAAACCAACATTAGCTTCGCCTGTTATTTTGAGTTCATGGCGTGCAAATTTGCTACCCTGACTACGGTTAAGTATTTTTTGTGCTGCAAAGGTATATTTGGCTGTTGGTTCACCGCCGGATGAAATCTGGTTGTCCCAACCCATTGGTTTATTGGCACCGAATAAACTATGTAATGATGTTTGTACATCTTCCGCTGTATTCAGCCCCAAAAAACCAATAGAGAGTATGGTCTGGTAAACCATGTCATCTTCAGGCACCACGACGATATTTGAGTTCGAGATAAAAAAATAACTGGCATATGGGTGGTCATCAAAAATGGGTTCTGAGGTGGTTAGATCAGACGGTGTAAATAAGGTGAAGCCGAAGTTAAAGCTGTGCAGATTAAAATGGGCTTTGTTTTTGTATAGCTTATCCAGCCGTAACCAGTCGCTGACTGTTTGCCGCCAGCCATCAATAGATAACAAATAGTGAGTGGCACGAAAACCGGAAAGTGTTACTGAGAAACCGCCAGTGTAATCCTGGTCTATTTTGCCGCCTGAGATTAGTACGTCATTATCTATATATAATGCCCAACCGGTATTTTCTTTTTCCTTGATGAGTTCATATTTAATGTCGCTGCCGGAGGTGATTACTCCCTGAGAATAAGCGGGATCGCGTTGCTGTGATTCAATGTGATCGGCGTAAACACATTGTGTAAAGCACATTATTGTGAAGATTGTGAGGCGGTATAAATGCATTTTATAAATACTAAGGCATCTTGTGTTTCAGTGTAGCACTGAATAAAGAAGCAAAATATAGCATCATGTGTGCGCTATTAATTTATTTATAAGCTGCCCGTTTCTTGATGAATTCCCGTTCGAGTTTATTAATGCAGCGGCCGATATGCTGTGAATGCTCAGGTAAAAGCCCGGCAAACTGAACGCCAATAAGCTGAGTTCTTTGTGACGGTATGTTTCTTGAGTAACGTAACTCGGCTGAGCAACGTATTTTCTCGCCATCAGGTAATATGATAACGCACTCATGTAGTTCTCCAGTTTTTATCTGAATTCTGTCTGCGAGGACAATTATCCCGGCTCCGCCGTAAGACAAGTCACGCAACTCACCCTTAATCATATTGCCGTTTATATTATCGATGGTGACAGACAGTTTCATGGTAACGGGAATGTGAACCCGGTAGTTCAGCCGACGTTGTCGGTATTCAATTGTTTTGGGCAGTTTCATATAGTAGGTAAGTATCTTACCCTTGTCGTCAGCACGCTTTAGCGAGGTGGCAAACTGGATGTCAATACCGTCAATTTTTCCCGTGGCTTGAAGTGCGTGTTCAGTCATTAGCAACTGATGACCTGTAGATGGCAATAGTTCGTCGAGTAGAACATGATTTTTATCGACACCTACAATGCAGCTAGTGTGTAGCTCCTTGTGACCGGATATTTGTACAGTAAGAGGGTTGTACCCTTTTGTGAAACGTTCCAGTAATCGTAAAATCTTTGTCGGATTGGTTATCACCTCACCATCGGACAGTGATTTGTATAAGTTTGTTTTTTCTCTGCTAGCCATGTGAATCATTTATGCAAGGTAAAGTGCGGGAAGAATAAAAGTACTTTTATAGAAAGTCCAGATAAATGTTTTCTGTAAAAAATGATTGTTTTTTACTTTTGGGTATGCATTGTAACCTTATGGCCTGCGACTAATACATCTACAATCACACAATTTTAGAAAATGGTGAACTTACCCTCTTTGTTATGGTATGGTACACGATACTCCATCCTTAGGTTTGTAAAATGGTATCTCCTTGTGCCACTACTCAATAATCTGTGTGCCTTTATCAAATCACGCCGAGTCGTTACTCTTATATTTAATGTCATGAATAGATTAAAGATGCCGGACAGTTTATCTCCTGATAATCAAAAGCACGGTGATAGCAACCCTGACATACCTGCCTCTTGTAGTGTCACAACGGATTATTTTGTTATCAAAGATGGCGTGGAACACTCAGGAACGCACCTGTTAATTGATTTTTGGGGAGCTTCCAGACTGGATGATGTTGCTTATATGCAACAGGTATTAGAGTGCTGTGTTAGTGCCTGTGAGGTAACCTTGTTGCATATTCATCTGCACCAGTTTTCAGATAGCGGTGGTGTTTCAGGGGTTGCGGTACTTGCAGAATCACATATTAGTGTGCATACCTGGCCAGAGCGAGCTTACGCTGCTTTCGATGTCTTTATGTGCGGCCAGGCCAAACCGTTAAATGCACTAGCGGTTTTAGAACAGGCATTTAAACCTTCCGAGCAAACAGTAAAGGAAATATTGCGTGGTCATCACCCCAGCGCATAAACATTATGTTTATGTGCTGGGTTTAGTCTGTTAGAGGATGCTCCCACTTTTTTATTTAGTTAAATGTTTAAATAGCTACAAACTCTTCACTTGTACCCTTAAACAGCTACAGACTATTTACCTAATACGCTGAGTAGTTACGTTTATTTTTACTTAATGCCTAAAAGTCTTAAACATGACAGCCAAACCATTAACACTATCCATTCGTCAGCACGATTTTTTGCTATTTGCCATCATGGGTATGCTGGCTGCCTGTGGGCTTGTTTATCAGTATTTGCTGGCGCATTATTCGGGGCGTATTTTAGGCGCGGTTGAAGTCGTCATTTTTGCGATGATAGGCATCATGATTGTTGCCATGGGACTGGGCGCATTTGCAGCGCGAGTTTTTAAATCTTATTTTAGTGCCTTTGTCTGGCTGGAAGTGAGTATTGCCTTCATTGGTGTTAGCGCGGTATTGATATTAGCCGCGACCACAGCACTGGCAAATATATTGCCACAAATTTTAATGCAGACATTTTTGTTGCCGCCGGATTTAATACCATCGGGTGGCATGATTGCCTGGGCGCATAATATCGCCACAATAATGCCTTACGTGATCGGTTTTATATTGGGTTTCTTGCTGGGCATGGAAATTCCTCTCATCGCCAATATACGCGAAACCATTTATGGTGAGCATGTCAAACACAATACCGGCTCGATTTATGGTGCTGATTACATCGGTGCTGGTATTGGCGCGGCCATCTGGATACTGTTTATGATGAGTTTGTCGCCCACCACAGCAGCGGTGATGACGGCCAGTATTAATTTACTGGTGGGTCTGGTTTTTTATGGTGTGTATCGACATCGTATTGGTCTGGGGGTATGGGTTGTCGTTAGCCATGTTTTGGTGGCAGTTGTTATTACACTGATTGCGGTTAATGGCAGCGATTGGGATGATGCCATGGAAGATTTGCTGTACAGGGATAATGTTATTTTTAGTTTTAGTACTCAGCATCAACATGTCACCATTACCCAACGTTTAATGGACCCGGCTAAACCCAAAATAACCTCCATGTTTATTAATGGCCGACTGCAATTTGCCAGTAATGATGAAATCATCTATCACGCAATGTTAGTCGCGCCAGTGATGCACGCAGCAGCTCGACAGGACAACATATTAATTATTGGTGGCGGTGATGGGCTGGCACTGCGTGATGTTTTACGCTGGCAACCGCAGGCGGTTGATGTTTTTGATATTGACCAGAGCATTGTTGAATTTTTTACCATGCCCTATATGAACGATGGCAAAATGGTTAATCAGGCACTATTGCAATTAAATCAAAGGGCTTTCAGTGACCCACGGGTGCAAACCTATTTTGGTGATGCTTTTATCAAGGTTGATGAACTCATCAGGCAGCAGCGTTTATATGATGTCATTATTGTTGATTTGCCCGACCCCAGCCACCCAGATCTTAATCGATTATATTCTGCTCGTTTTTATGCCAAACTTAAAACATTATTAGCGGGTGATGGTGCCATGGTGGTGCAGTCTACATCGCCTTATCATGCCAAAAATACTTTTTTATCCATTGGCAAAACCATAAAACATGCCGGTTTTATGCATGTTGAGCAATACCATAAAAATGTCCCCAGTTTTGGTGAATGGGGCTGGAGCATAGCAACGAAAAACGGTGTTTCAGCGCGAACACGCATCACCCAAAAAGACCGCCTGACGGTGGATGATGGCTGGTCGACCAGAGGGGCTATATTGGCGGCATTTGAATTTAATCAAGGTTTTTTTGATACGCTTGATAGCATCAGCGTGAATAGAATCAACAATCTGGCGATTTATCAGTACCATAAAGCGGATTGGGAAAAACAACAGGGTATATATATTATTGAGTAACTTCTAAATAAGTCCGTGCGGCACAGTATTTTGAGACACGCCGTAAATACGTCCCTGTAGGCTTGGCGGTAGCATCCATGCTACCGACAGTCTCAAAATACTGTGCCGCACGGACTTATTTAGAGGTTACACTATTGAAAACTAATTGACATAATATGTCGCCTGACATATTATGTCTTCACTGGGTATTTGGAGAAAGTATGAGCAACGAGAAGTTAGAGCAAATAATCAACGATTTGGCTGATAATCAATTATCAGATGGTAGTAGCCTGTCGGTTGAAATGTTTGATGATGACAATACAGTAGCCTGCATCAAAGTTGAGGAGCGGGAAGAATTTCCTGTTTACATGACAGTTGATGAAGGGCAGATTCTTTGTATTAGTTATTTATTTGCTGATGACGAGGTCGAGCCAGGCCAGCGCAGTGCCATGATAGAAGCGATGTTGATGATGAATGTGTCGATTCCGCTGTCGGCATTTTCTAAAATTGGTGACCAATATATTATGTTTGGCGCGCTGTCCCCTAAAGCCAGTATTGAAGAATTATTACATGAAATAGAACTGCTTAGTGACAATGTGTTAGATGCCATTGAGGCAGTATCTGATTATTTAAAAGAGGCAACATAAACCATGAGTATTTTTAAAAAATTATTTACCGCGGTGCGAGGTGGTGCCACCGAAGTGGGTGAATCCATAGTTGATTCGCAGGCAATTCGAATTTTGGAGCAGGAAATACGTGATTCCAAAAAAGCACTAAACGATGCCAAAACCGGTTTAACTTCCATTATGGCTGAAAAAATGGCAGTGGATCGCAAAGTGAAAGAGTTGCATGGAAAAATTCGTGAGCATGAAACCTATGCGATGCAGGCGATGGACAAAGGTGATGAAAGTCTGGCGCTGGATGTGGCTAACAAAATCGCCGAATTTGAACATGAACTGACTATTCAGCAGGGCATACATGAGGGTTATGCCAGCAAAGTGGCAAGCCTGAAAAAAATGATTGGTCAAAGTGAGCGTAACATCCAGGCGATGGACAGAGAAGTATCGGTGGTTAAAACCACGGCGAAGGTGCAACAGGCAAATGACCTGGCATCGGCTAAATTTTCCGGGGCAAATTCCTCTTTACGCAGTGCCACAGATTCACTTGAGCGCATCAAGGCACGTCAGCAAAAACGCGAAGATCAGGCCGCTGCGGCGCTTGATTTAGAGTCAGAAGGCGGTGACGATGACTTGCAGGCAAGGCTGAAAAATGCAGGTATTGTTGATTCTGCAAGTTCAGGCTCTTCCATTCTCGAACGTTTGAAACAACAAAAACAGCAAAGTTAAACAACGCAAAGTTAAACAAATGGGCTTATTCAAATCAATGTTTGGCGACAAAGACAAGTCGCCAGCACTGCGCACCATCACATCACCGAAAGATTTATTGCCAGGGGATATATTAAAAATGGAGTTTGCCGAGCAGACATGGATATCCGGGCAAACGTTAAAAGTAAGCGAACAGACGTTTTATGATCTTAGCGCAACAGAAAGCTGTAAAGTTGTTTCCATTATGGAGGGGCTGGATCAGCGCACCCTGGTATCGCTCAGTACGGTGAATCCCGAACGACCACTGGAAATAGCCATCGAAATATTGCCAGAAACCATATTCAAGTTATTTAAGCGCAAAGCGTTCGTTGCTATTTTTGAACAGCCTGATAATACCGACCATCGTTTAACACGTAAAATAAAAAAGGCTAAACTTGAAATCTTGCAGGGCTTTGTTGGTGACAATTATTTTCAGGAGCGCACCAACGAAGCCTACCGCAGTACAAAAGATTGCCGCCAGACATCACTGCTTGATGCCGACTGGGATGCGTTTGATTATAAATTGCTGGTAACAGAAGACCGCTGTCACGCGCTACGTATTGAAGTGTTTGACGGTGGTCGCACGGATGTTTATTTAATTGCTTATTTAGCCTTAAATAAAGTTGAAGAATATTGGCCGGCATAAAAATTAGTTACGCATTTTTTTAATGGTCACCAGGAAAAAAATCCCACGCTCCTGGACGCAATCGGATAAAAATATTCGTGCGGTTCAGGTGATTTTTGAATTGGCATTGGAACAATCAAAAACATTACGGGTAAAGGCGATTGAGCAGGGTATAAGCCCCTCCGATTATATTCGCGACATCATTGGTTTGCCGCGAAAAAAACCGTTGCGTCCCAGATTGAGTATTAGTCTGTCAGCCGACGATTATAAAATGCTGGGCAAGCGTTATCAGTTAATGCCCGATAATAAAACACAAATTCGCGAAAGAATAAAACAGGAGTTGGTAGCCGCTACAAAAGATCGTGGGTAGCTATAGGAACAATAGCTTAGCGTTATGCATCCAATATTACAATTTTTCACAAAAAAGCGTAGCAAGCTAAAGTATAGTGCCAGGCGTGGTGTGCAGCATAATCTAAGGCATTCTATTGTTAACACCGGTTTGTTGTTAACCCTGGTTTTTGCCTTGCACATTGGTTTTATGATGTATTATGAACGTCTAAGTCTGGGTGATGCTATCTGGCTAACGTTTACCACCGCCACCACGGTGGGTTATGGTGATCTTTCAGCCAGCACTACGCAGGGGCGCATTGCCACCATTTTGCTTATTTACCTGGTGGGTATTTTTATATTAGCCAAAGTAGTTGGTGATTATTTCGATTACCGCTATTCGATTCGCGACAAAAAAATCAAAGGTCATTGGAACTGGCAGATGAAACAGCATATCGTTATATTAAATAGCCCTTCTCATTCCGGTGAGCGATATTTGCAACGCTTAATCAAGCAGTTTAGAAAATCTGAGCATTACCATGACTCAGCTATCTATCTGTTAACCAGGCAATTCCCGCAGGGCTTACCGGATTTTATTACCCAGCTAGATAATGTGGTACATTACAGTGGTAATCCTGGTAATACACAGGATCTGCTTGCAGTTTGTGTGGCACAGGCTCGTATTATTATTGTGCTGTCTAAAGATGAAAATGACGAGAGTTCTGATGGGCGAAGTTTTGATATTCTGCATCGGCTAAAAGATTTACATGTTAAAGCATCCATTTTAGCGGAGTGCGTTGAAGACGATAATCGCAAACGACTGGAAGACGCGGGTGCGAACATCGTGATTAGACCTATTCGCGCCTATCCGGAAATGATTGTTCGTGCGTTTGACGTACCAGGCTCCGAACGTATTATCGAAAACATGTTTAATAGTGAAAACGATGAATATCGGCGTTACGATGTAGAAATAAGTAATATGGCATGGTGTGAAGTGGTCGCTCGTTTAATCAAACATGATGTGGGCATTGCCGTGGCCTATATTGACCGCCATAGTCACGAAGTGGTGTACAATCCAGCAGCACACACTAAACCTGATATTCAGGCGTTAATTACCATCAGTAAGGACAGTAATATGCATACTAATGACGATGTCCGCGCATTGGTTTCATAGGCAAGATTTTATAGGCAAGAACAATGCAAAAAAACAGTCTGAGAAGCTTTGCTTATTTAACCTGGGTATTACTACTCGCCAGCTTGTTATCGGGCTGTGGTAATCGTTTTGAAGAGCAACTGACAACATCGCATAACACGGTGCAGTCGAATCTGAAAAATTTAAAAACACAATTAGATACCGGACGGCTGAGTAACGCCTTATTAATTGAACACTATGCCACAGCATTAGCGCAGCAAAAACCCGAATACACAAATATTGCTGACGTGTTAACAAAGGAAGCAAGTTCACGCGGTGCCCTCTATAATGCGCTGAATAAACGCTTAGCAGCGGTGAATCTCAGACCAGCGAACAGACCCGATGCGGTTTTTAGCATGCAGGAACTACAGCTGATTAATGCGGCGACTAGTGCTAAAGAGTTTAACAATAGCCTGATTGATGTGGTTAATACCCTTGCCGCATTGTCTGATGATCAGTTGCCAGCCATTAGCGCACCTGGTGTAGCGCAGGGTAGTGAGCAGGCTGGTAATGCGCTGATCGGTAATCCAGCCTATGGCAACTGGCAGCAGGGCAGTGGTGGTCAATCTTTTTGGGCATGGTATGGCATGTATGCCATGTTCAATAATGTCATGGGCATGAACCGCCCTGCTTATGGTGGTTGGTCATCAAGGCCAGACCGCAGTTATTATGGCAGTGTGGGGCGCAATCGTTGGGGATCTAACACCGATGTCAGTCGACAGCACGATTTAAGTCAACGTCAGCCGAGTCGTTATAATAAACCCACAGCAGCGTCAAAAGCACGTTATGCAAAGGTTGCCAGTCGTGCCTCCAGGTTTGGTGGTGCGGCAACAGGCAAACGCAAAAGTGCCTTTGCTGCCAGTAGTCGTGGTTCATCATTTGCCAGACCGGGTGGCTTTCGCGGTAAATAAGGGGATACAAAATGCTAGATTTTATCAATATACATATTGACACAGGCTTTTATTATCTGGTCAGTTTTCTCATTGCCTTAGTTCTGTTAAGCGTGATGCGACATCTGGCAGGTGTGGTGGCAAGCGTTTCCGCCAGTCATGAACTGGCACATAATACCGGTGTATCACTGGCGGGTGCCATGGTGGCAGTGAGTATTATGCTAATGGGCGCGGTTTCAGGTGAAGCCAGTGCCAGCCTTGTTCACGAAGCCCTGTTAGTCACCCTGTTTGGTGTCATTGGCATTGTATTAATGTGGCTGACACGTATTGCTTTTGACCGTATCTCGTTTCCACATTTATCCTTACATAATGAAATTATTAAAGGCAATATGTCAGCCAGCATTATAGATGCCTGTAATATGATTGCCACTGCCATCATCATAAAAGGTGCAATGACCTGGGTATGGGTGAGTGAAGGTCTGGCGTTTGCCATCATTGCGGTTATTGTCAGCTTTATCGCGTCACAGGTAATTTTGGCGCTGGCAACCCTGTATCGGGTTAAACTTTTTGAAAAACGCCATGCAGATGGATCGCCCATGGATGGATCAAAGCAGCGACAACTGCATAGTGCTATTGAAGAAAACAATATTGCTCTGGCATTGCGTTTTAGTGCCTATCGTATTGGTGTTGCGCTTGCAGTGAGCGCGGCTTTTGCCGTAGTAGCCTATGATACTGAAAACATTGTTACGGTGTTTTTGATCTGGTTTGCCGTGGCACTGGTTTTCTTTATACTGTTGACCCTGGTAGCCGCCATTATTCGCTACGCGGTACTATATGGTATTAATGTAGCTGATGAGGTTGGCAACAAAGGTAATGTTGCTATTGGTGTAATCGAAGGTAGCATCTATATAGTCGTAGGTTTGTTGCTGGTCGGCTTGATTGGTGCCTGAATATAAGGCTTTGCAGAAAGCGCATTCCAGGCGATTTTTCCATGCAGTTTTTGACAGCGCGACAACGCCTGCTGGTTTTTATTGTACTGGCTTTTGTTGTTGATTATATACCCCTCATCAACTTGCCTTTTTTATGGAGCCAGACTTTCTTCCATGAAATAAGCCACGGTCTGACCGCCTTATTGACCGGTGGTCGAATTCATAATATCGCTCTCCACTTCAACGGCTCAGGTAGCTGCACCACCAGTGGCGGTTTGCGTTTTTTAATTAGTTTTGCGGGTTATGCTGGCAGCGCCTTATGGGGAATGCTTATTTACCGCATTGGCGATACGCGCTCTGGCAACAACGCTAAATTGATGGTAATGACCATGATCGCCATGCTTGTCATTACCCTGGTATTTTGGGCGCGTGATATATCCACTATTATTATTCTGCTACTATTATTAGCAATGTACGCTACACCATTGTTCAGGACTTTATGGTTCAACATAAAGTATTTTATCCAGCTAGTGGGTATTTTTGTTTTGTTAGAAGCCATTCGTAGCCCCTTGTATTTACTCGATGGGCGCGACCTGGGCGATGGCGCAAGTTTAGCTGAGCAAACCTGGCTGCCAGAAGTTTTCTGGGTGCTTATCTGGTTTGTTATTGCGCTGGCATGTTTGTATCAGTTGTGGAGAGTGTGTGATGAGAAAACGTAACGAATCAATGGGATCACCCCTAAGACCAGGGTCTATTGGGCTGGCCCCATTGATTGCAGAAAACAAGAATAATCGGTTAAACAGGTAATTGTCTGTCGATTACGCAATAGCTCCATATAATACCTTTATTTTCCTGTGGTATTATCTTTTTATTAAAAACCATCGTTATACCAGCGGTCAGATTAGGGTATAATATCCTGCTTTTTCTAAGCCACTAGAAGCTCCAAAGCGGGAATTATTATGCGAATAATCGAAGAAGCCTTAACCTTTGATGATGTTTTACTGGTTCCTGCTCACTCGGTGATGATGCCTAAAGACGTTTCATTGCAAACTAAAGTCACCCGAGATATAAGTTTAAATATTCCCTTAATGTCTGCTGCCATGGATACCGTTACTGAATCACGCCTGGCTATTGCGCTGGCGCAGGAAGGCGGTTTGGGTATTGTGCATAAAAATCTAACACCCGAAGAGCAGGCTACGGAAGTGAATACCGTCAAGAAATACGAAAGCGGTGTGATTACCGAGCCGGTGACGGTTTCACCCGAGATGACGGTTCGTGATGTGATGGCACTGCGTGAGCGATATAAAATCTCCGGTATGCCAGTGGTTAAGGGTGATGAACTAATAGGTTTGGTGACCAGCCGTGATGTGCGTTTTGAGACCGGGCTGGATAAACCGGTGACCGAGGTGATGACACCTAAGGAAAAACTGGTCACGGTAAAAGAGGGTGCGTCTAAGGAGGAAGTACTGGCTTTGCTGCATGAGTATCGTATAGAACGCGTACTGGTTGTTAATGGCAACTTCCAGCTTCGCGGTATGGTGACGGTAAAAGATATTCAAAAATCAACCGATTTCCCCAATGCGGCAAAAGACGCAGAAGGGCGTTTACGTGTTGGCGCGGCGGTCGGTACCGGTGCTGGCACTGAGCAGCGTGTAGAAGCGCTGGTGAATGCTGGTGTAGATGTCATCGTGGTGGATACTGCGCATGGGCATTCTCAGGCTGTACTCGATCGTGTGACATGGGTGAAGAAAAATTACGATGTGCAGATTATTGGTGGCAATATTGCGACTGGAGCCGCCGCCAAAGCACTGGTTGATGCTGGCGCGGATGGCGTTAAGGTTGGTATTGGTCCGGGTTCAATCTGTACTACACGTGTTGTGTCCGGTGTTGGGGTGCCACAGATAACCGCTATAGCCAATGTTGCTGCTGCTCTCGAAGGCACTGGCATACCTTTGATTGCCGATGGTGGCATTCGTTATTCAGGTGATATGGCAAAAGCCATTGCTGCTGGTGGTTACTGCATTATGGTTGGCGGTATGCTGGCGGGCACTGAGGAAGCACCGGGTGATGTGATTTTATATCAGGGTCGTTCCTATAAAGCCTATCGCGGCATGGGTTCAATTGGTGCCATGAAAAAGGGTTCCAGTGACCGTTATTTTCAGGACAGTTCAGAAGGCAGTGAAAAACTTGTGCCAGAGGGTATTGAAGGCCGTGTTGCTTTTAAAGGACCGATGGGTGCCATCGTGCATCAAATGATGGGTGGGCTGCGTTCCAGTATGGGTTATGTGGGTTGTAAAGACCTGAATGAAATGCGCAGTAAAGCCGAGTTTGTTCGTATCTCCGGTGCGGGTATGTCAGAGTCGCACGTACATGATGTAACCATTACCAAAGAAGCGCCTAATTATCGTTCTGCTTAGGGCATCAAAACAAAGAGAAAAGATTATTTTTCCGCAAATGAACGCAAATGAACGCAAATTAAAAGCTTTATATAGTTTTTAAACATTTGCGTTCATTTGCGTTAATTTGCGGATGAAATTGTTTGTTGTTTTTTAATTTTTATACTTTAAATAAACCACCATGCATGATATCCATTCAGATCGTATTCTAATTATCGATTTTGGCTCACAATACACCCAGCTTATCGCACGGCGTGTTCGTGAAGCCGGGGTTTACAGTGAAGTTCACCATACCGGCATAACCTCAGAAGAAATAAAAGCCTTTAAACCCAGCGGCATTATATTGTCTGGTGGTCCGGAGTCGGTTAATACTGACGATACCCTGGCTGCACCGCCAACTGTTTTTGAAGCCGGTGTGCCGGTGTTGGGTATTTGTTATGGTATGCAAACTATGGCGGCACAACTGGGCGGCAAAGTCACCGCTGCCAGCCACCATGAATACGGCTTTGCCCAGGTGCGTGCCAGAAACCACAGTGCTTTATTAAAAGATATTGAAGACCATGTTACTGACGAAGGTTTTGGTCTACTGGATGTGTGGATGTCACATGGTGATAAAGTCGATGAGTTGCCAAAGGGTTTTGTCTGTATCGCCAGTACCGATAATGCACCGCTGGCGGGTATGGCGGATGAATCACGGCATTTTTATGGTTTGCAGTTTCACCCGGAAGTAACCCATACCAAACAGGGACAACGCATTATTGAGCGTTTTGTGCATGGCATCTGTGGCTGTGCTTCTGACTGGACAGCGGACAACATTATTCATGACAATATTGACCGTGTTCGCCAGCAGGTTGGTTCGGATGAAGTGATACTGGGTTTATCCGGCGGTGTCGATTCATCAGTTGTTGCTGCATTATTGCATCAGGCAATCGGTGATCAGCTTACCTGTGTGTTTGTCGATAATGGCTTGCTGCGTCATAAAGAAGGTGATCAGGTAATGGCCACCTTTGCACAAAACATGGGCGTAAAAGTTATTCGGGTTGATGCCGAACAACGTTTTCTTGATGAGCTGAGTGGCGTGGATGACCCGGAGCAGAAACGAAAAATCATCGGTCGTGTGTTCATTGAAATCTTTGAAGAAGAATCCAGTAAATTACCCAATGCCAACTGGCTGGCGCAGGGTACGATTTACCCCGATGTGATTGAATCTGCCGACAGCAAAAATTCTCATCTGATTAAATCACACCACAATGTGGGTGGTCTGCCAGAAAATATGAAGTTAAAACTGGTGGAGCCACTGCGCGAGTTGTTTAAAGACGAGGTGCGCAAGATTGGTGTTGAGCTTGGGCTGCCTGCCGATATGGTATACCGCCATCCATTCCCGGGGCCGGGTTTAGGGGTGCGGATTTTAGGTGAAGTGAAAAAAGAATTTGCTGACCTGTTACGTCTGGCTGATCACATTTTTATTGAAGAACTTTATAAAAACGATTTGTACGATAAAGTCAGTCAGGCATTTACTGTGTTCATTCCGGTGAAATCCGTGGGTGTGATGGGTGATGGGCGCCGTTATGATTATGTGGTTGCGCTGCGCGCGGTCGAAACCATCGACTTTATGACTGCACGCTGGGCGCACCTGCCGTATGACTTTTTGGGCCATGTCTCAACCCGTATTATTAATGAAGTGGATGGCATCTCGCGGGTGACCTACGACATCTCTGGCAAACCGCCGGCAACCATTGAATGGGAATGATGCGTGTAATGAAAAGTGAAAAATGAAAAATGAAAAATATAGAAAAAAAAGATAAACCTCCTGGTTTGATATTAATTATTTTTCCATCCTTTGGTTCGTTAAAAGCACAACCATGTGTTACTGCTTATTTTTCATTTTTCATTTTTAATTTTTCATTTGCGTCGTTATGAAAGACGCACACTGGATGCAAAAAGCCCTCGAACTTGCACATAAAGCAGAGTTGGCAGGCGAGGTTCCTGTTGGTGCTGTTATTGTTAAAGATGGTGTGTTAATCGCCGAAGGCTGGAATCAGCCCATTACCAGCCATGATGCTAGCGCACACGCTGAGATAGTGGCAATGCGTGAGGCAGGTAAAAAGCTCAATAATTATCGCCTTATTGATACCACAATGTTTGTCACGCTTGAGCCCTGTTCGATGTGTGTCGGTGCGATGATTCATGCGCGTGTAGCAAAAGTTGTTTATGGTGCATGTGAACCTCGCACAGGTGCTTTGGGCGGTGCTTTTAATTTGCTGGCAGTGAATCAGCATAATCATATTTTTGATGTAGAGTCAGGGGTACTGGCTGAGACAAGTAAAGCATTATTACAGAATTTTTTTCGATCTCGAAGAAAATAAACGTTACCTTTTTTCTTGAACTTCCCTGTTTAATTCGCGCACTAATACCTTATTAGGGTGTCGTAATTCATAATGTTAAGCAGGGCTGGAATTTTTATATTGGTATCAATGTTGTCGCTAGTGACGGCATGCGTTTCTGTGAATAATAAAATTCAGCCAGTATCTAATGCTTTTGCCGCAACCAGTAATTTGCCGTTGTGCGAGTCAAGTGCTTTTATAATGGATGAAACAAATACTGATCAGGGCTTAAATCCAGAGAATATTTCTTTTTTAAGCTGGAATATGTACAAAGGCAATGGTGAGGGCTGGCAAAAAGATTTATCTTTCTTCGCACAAAGCCATGATTTGATGACCATTCAGGAAGTGGTGTTAGAGATAGAATTATCTGGGTTATTAGCAACGTACGGCTTTAACTGGAATATGAATACTTCATTTTATCTGAATGGTACTGCTGCAGGTGTAATGACTGTTGCAAGACCAAATGCTGTTCAAAGCTGTGGTTTTAATGTTATAGAACCATTAATTCAGGTTCCAAAATCAACACTGGTAAGTTACTACGCAATTGAAGGTTCCAAAGACAGGCTTTTAGTCGCTAATATTCACGCAATTAATTTTGCTATTGGCGTGAGCGCCTATCGTCAGCAATTGGAACAGCTATACCATGCAATAAAATATCACGAAGGACCGATGATAGTTGCTGGTGATTTTAACAGCTGGAGTGATGATCGAATGGGTCTGGTGAGTGAGTTGATTAATAAATTGTCGCTGTCCAGGATTGAATACCAGATTAATAATAAAACGCATGTATTTGGAAATGCGATTGATCATGTTTTTTATCGACAACTGGAACTGGTCAGTAATAAAGTCTGGCAGGTTTCTTCCTCTGACCATAATCCTATTTCTGTAAACTTCAGGTTTGTTCAGTCTTCGGTATTTTAAAAGTCTTTTTTGTTCACAGATAAACGCAAAAAAAATCGTAACTACTCAGCAAAATTTAGGAAAAGGACGCAGGTTATTGATTTTTAAGGTCGCTGTAAATACGTCCCCATGTTTACTAAAGCGACGCTCTACTGCAATATCCATGTTACAGATGCCTTAAAAATCAATAACCTGCATCCTTATCTAAGTAACACGCTGAGTTACAAAAAATCTTATTAAGATCCTTCGTTTTACTCATGACATTATTGGTGCTGTTTGTTTTATTTGCGTTTATCTGTGGACAAATTACTCTTTTTCTTTAAATTCCTGAATCAGCCGTAAATAGTTATTAAACCGTTGTTCATTTAATTCACCATCAGCAACGGCCTGTTTCATCGTGCATTCAGGCTCATTCGTATGGCTACAGTTAGTAAATTTGCAAGCACCGTTAAACTGCCTTACATCGATAAAACCATGGGTGATTTCATCAAGGCTTTTATTAATAGGGGTAAAGTCGCGCACGCCCGGTGAATCAATAATGAAACCATTGTCTTTTAGATGATAAAGTGCAGATACCGTTGTGGTGTGTTTGCCTTCCCCGGTTGTGTTTGATGTTTCTCCGATCTTAATTTTTTCTTTTGGCAGTATCGCTTTTACGATAGACGATTTCCCAACACCCGATAAACCAACCAGAATGCTGGTGGTATTACTTAATGCTGCTGAAATTTCTTTCTGGCCAATGTTTTGTTTTATGCTGGAATGGATAACGCGGTAGCCTATGCCCTGGTACAGCGAAGTTATGTTTTCGCATATTCGTTTTGCCTCGTCATCAACCAAATCAATTTTATTAATGATGATGAGTGCTTTGGCAGGAAGGTTTTCGGCGGCGGTTAAGTATCGGTCAATAAGGTAAGGGTTGGGTCTGGGTTTTAGAGAGGTAACAATAACCAGTTGTCCGATGTTTGCGGCAACAGGTTTGACTGCATCGGCAAAACCAGTTTTTACCAGCAAATTTGTTCTATCTTTTACAGCAACAACGACACAGTGGTCATGTTTTGTCTGACCGCTGGCATCCATCGCCTGCTGTACCAATACATAATCACCGCAGGCAATACTCCCTAAGTTCTGCCTGATTTTGCATTTTATTTTTTCAAACTTTTCGGTTTCAGCGTATAACTGTCGACCGTGATGGCTGATGACACGCGCTGTCTGTGTATTTAATTCGTCCGGCTGTAAATTATTGTGTTGTAAGTTATTCTGTTGCGAATGATTAATGTGCAGTTTGTTATTTTTTAATTTGTCCTTTTGTTGATAGGCGATTTGTTGTGAGGCGATGCGGCGTTGTTGTTGTTTTGATAATTTGCGTTTTGCCATTTTTAATTGAAATTACAGCTTCTGTGCAGCATTAATTTTTGCTGCACAGATAAAATCATTGATGGATAAGCCGCCAACGCTGTGTGTGCTGTAGGTAACCAGGCAACGGTTGTAACTGACCAGCAGGTCGGCATGATGGTTTTGCTGATGAGCAATTTGCGCAATGACATTAACAAATGCCATGGTCTGGTAATAATTTTTAAAGCTATAGCTGAAGCTGATGGTTTGTTGTTCTGTATTTAACTGCCACTTCGGCTCTAGCTGTGACAGCAATGCTGCGGCTTCATCGTTATTGAGAGCAGGGTCATCAGCGGACAAATTGCTGCATTGTTGTGATGCCAGTTCAGTCATTGGTTAGATCCTCATTGCGTTAGCTCTCATCTGGTTTTTAAAAGCGGTAATATTTATTATTTAGAAACTGCACAACCGCATCGGTATCTTCATCAAACCAGGGTACATTAAGATTGTTTTTACAGCGAGCGACCTGCTTACTTAAGGCATCAATGGATTTAATAAAGCGATCTTCACGGGTGTAAACTTCATCACTATGACATTTTACACAATGATTTTTATGTGCTTTTTCACCGTGAATAATAGGGTCAGTGATTTCATTACCACCGGCAAAGCTGGTATTACTCATACTAATTGCAGCCAGGAGAAAAAGATACTTAAACATTTTTTTGTCTACCATATTCATAATAACCTCCTAAAATTATTCATTATTCACTATACGCCTGAGAATTCAACCGTGCAATCCTAACTGGCGCGGGTGGATGAGAATCATAAAAAGCGGAATATACAGGATCCGGTGTTAATGTGTTGGCATTTTCCCGGTATAAACCAACCAGTGCGTGAATAAGGTGTTTGGCATCAGTCTGCTCGGCGGCAAAGGCATCGGCTTCAAATTCATTTTTACGTGAAAAGATGCTGAGTAGAGGTTGAAAAGCAAAAGTAAACACAGGCAAAATCAGGGTAAAAAGTAACAAGGCCATATAGGTGGAAGTCTGGCTAATTCCGAGTGAAGTATAAAACCAGTCTGCTTTCATCAGCCATGCTAGTACGGCCAGTGCAGCTAAGGTTGTAGCAAAAGAAATGGCCATGCCTTTTATTATGTGTTTTTTCTTGAAGTGCCCCAGTTCATGCGCAAGTACAGCTTCAAGTTCGTCGTCGCTTAACATTTTTAACAGGGTATCAAAAAACACAATGCGTTTGTTGCGACCAAAACCCGAAAAATAAGCGTTACCGTGTGATGAGCGTTTTGAGCCATCAATGACAAAAATACCGTTACTGCTAAAACCGCAACGTTCTAATAAGCCAGTGATGCGGCGGCGCGTTTCACCGTCTTCCAGGGGCTCAAATTTGTTGAAAATGGGTGCGATCCAGGTTGGGTAAACCCACATCATAAATAAGCTGAAGCCACTGATAACAAACCAGGTATATATCCACCATTGATCGCCGGATTGTTCCATCAGCCATAAAATGACATACAGTAACGGTATGCCAATAACCAGACCTAACAGGCTTCCTTTTACCATGTCTGTAATAAAGGTTTTTATGGTGGTGCGATTAAAGCCAAATTTTTCTTCGATAACAAAAGTGTTGTATAAGGAAAATGGCAGCTCAAGCAGCGATGAAATAAAGGTGTAGACTAAAATAACACCAATACCGGTAACTATTGGACTTAATTCTAGAGTGATAAGATTTTTATCCAGCCAGTCCAGCCCACCACCCAGTGTCCAGATGAGCAGCAGAGCGACATCATACAGTAAGGGTAAGCGGCCGAATTTTACTTTGGTCGTGGTGTAATCCGCAGCTTTCTGATGATCGTCAAGTGAAATGTTATCACTGAACGACGTGGGCACTTTTTTACGATGCCGTGAGACAAAACCGATCTGGCGCTGTGACAGATATAAGCGCATCAAGGTTGATACCGCCAGCATGGCGAGAAATAAAAGGGTGAAACTGTGTAACTCGTTCATTAAAAACTCTTGTGGTGTTATATGAGGCAGTTCTGATTATTTGAACAGTGTAAATATTGGACTTAATCAGGGCTTACCCTGTATTATCCACCGTCTTAGCTCAGTATGCCAGTGGTTGTGCTGACGAAAATATGCACAATACTACTGGTCTGATAATACTGGCCTGGTTTGTAAGCACGTTCTTGAGGTGAAAAAAATAAAAAATATGCCGAAATTAAATGATGAAAACCTGATCTGGATTGATCTTGAAATGACCGGGTTAGATCCTAATTCTGATGTCATTATTGAAATTGCTACTATTATAACCAATAAACACCTTCAAATTATTGATGAAGGACCGTCTATCGTTATACATCAGAGTGATGATGTGATGAATAATATGGATGAGTGGTGTACTAATCAGCATGGAAAATCTGGCTTAACGGAACGTGTGCGAAACAGTGCCATCTCAATCGATACCGCAGAGAATTTAACGCTGGCATTTTTAAAGCAGTATGTATCCATACATAAATCGCCAATGTGCGGTAACAGTATCTGCCAGGACAGGCGCTTTCTGGCACGTTATATGCCAAAGCTTGAAGATTTTTTTCATTACCGCAATCTTGATGTCAGCACATTAAAAGAGTTGACACTTCGCTGGGCACCTGAAAAGAAAATGGTTTACCAAAAAGAGTCAAGCCATTTGGCAATGGATGATATTAAAGACTCAATTGATGAGTTGAAACATTATCGGGAGAATATACTGACTATATGAGTGGAGTTGTAAGTTACAAGTTCTATGTTAATAAAATAACTGAAACGTAAGCGGTTAAGCACGTTGTCCCTTTTCCATAAACCACAAAATAAACTCATCGCGAAATCATATACACTAAGGTATAGTAGATCAGACTTGAGCTGACAGTTACCCGTTTTTCAGGGTGGCTATCAGTTTGATTTTGAGCAAAATTCTTTTTCCACCCAAATTGATTTACCATCCAGTAAAGTTTCTAACGGCACCCGTCCGCAGCACATTTTTCCTTATCGTAGAATTAGAAATACCCGAAGATCATCTTTAGGGCACCTTTATTAATGGCTATGTCACCGTTAAGTGTTGAATTTTAATTTACACGCGATGTCTATGAAAGTATAGGTCTTTTAGTATGGGAGATAGTCATGAAAGC